>JBBCIP010000262.1:0-11979 GCA_037189785.1 Alphaproteobacteria bacterium | reverse complement strand
AGTGCCTTTGGCGGCATCGTCGCGGCCAACCGGCCGCGTGATGCGGAAGCCGCCAAAGCCATCACCGAAATTTTCACCGAAGTCGTCGTCGCCCCTGACGCCGATGCGGCGGCACTGGAGATCTTCGCGGCCAAGAAAAATTTGCGATTGTTACTGACCGGCGGTTTGCGCGACACCACAAGCAATGGTTTGACCATGCGCACGGTTGGTGGTGGATTCTTGGTTCAAACGCGTGATACCGGCCACATCACCGCCGCCGACCTTAAAGTCGTCACCAAGCGCGCGCCAACTGATCGCGAATTGGCCGATTTGTTGTTTGCCTTCCGTGTCGGTAAGCATGTGAAATCCAACGCCATCGTCTATGTCAAAGATGGCGTCACCGTCGGCATCGGCGCCGGGCAAATGAGCCGCGTCGATTCATCGCGGATCGCTGCCCGCAAAGCGCAAGATGCGGCTGAAGCCGCCGGTTATACGGACTCGTTGACGATCGGCTCGGTCGTTGCGTCGGACGCGTTCTTCCCGTTTGCCGATGGATTGCTGGCCGCCGCGGCCGCTGGCGCCACAGCCATCATTCAACCCGGCGGCTCGGTGCGGGATGATGAAGTGATCGCCGCCGCCGACGCCCAAAACTTGGCCATGGTGTTCACCGGCATGCGGCACTTCCGCCACTAAGAGCAAGGTCAAAAATGAATTGCCGGGTCAAGCCCGGCAATGACGTTCCTGATAAAACGGCTCTAACATTTTCATGACCAAGTACTATCATAATCAGGCACTGTCATGATCAAGCTCTGTCATGACCGGGCTTGACCCGGTCATCCATCATCACGCCAAATCACCGCAGCAGAACAGCGCTGAGGTGTCGGGCCGCATAACCAAGCTTTGACAACGTTATTTGCGTATTGCCAAGTTCAGCCAACATGGTATCGACGCGTTTGACGACAGCGTCATTGGCATCGGCCCAGGCTTTGGCCACAACCGCCCCATCTTTGGTTTTGCTGCCGGTCAACAGGCGTTCCGTCAAACGGCGCTGTTGATCGAACAAATCATCGACAATGGCCGCCGTCGCCAAACGTTCCCAGTGATCGTCACTGGCAATGTTTTCCGCGTTATTGCGTAACCAATTATAGCCCATCGTCGCACCGACAAAGAAGTAAGCCTTGGCCACATCGGCCACAGGGCGACCAAGTTGAGCAGCCAATTCGGCAACATCACCGGACGATTCATGGGCCTCGAGACCGGCGATGCGCGACGCAAGCTTATCGTCAACCCCCTGATCGCGATACATGCTGATTTTCTGTTGCAAAACCACGAACTGACTGCCCTGCAAGACATCATAGGGAGCAGCAATCATTGCTTCGACACCCGGCCTCAGACGACCGACAACCGCAGCGATATCATCGTCTGCCGTCAAACGCCGCAACACCCAAGTGACGAAATGCGCGGCGAATTCCGATACATCCAGATAAAGCAGTGTTTGAATGGCCGAAGATACTTGACCATCCAACCGATCAATAGCCCGCCATAGATCACTGAAATTATAAACATCGCGAACGATCACGTAAGCACGCACCACGTCCGCCGGATCGCATTCAGTTTTCTCGACAATCGCCTGCACGAAACCGGGGCCAAACCGATTGACCACTTGATTGGCCAGAACGGTCGCAATGATTTCGCGCCGCAAGCGGTGGTTCAACATTGCCTGTTTGAACCGTTGTCCCAGTTGTTCTGGAAAAGCGCTGATCAAATCCGCTTCAAGATAACGGTCATCCACCACGCTGCTGCGCAGCAACGCTTGTTTTAAGGCCATTTTCGAATAAGACACAATGATTGCAAGCTCGGGCCGAGTCAGGCCTTCATTGCGCACTTGGCGTTCGATCAGCACATCATCCGTCGGCAAGCCCTCGATCACACGATTAAGACCGACGCTTTTTTCCAGCGCCGCCAAAAGCCGCGACTGACTATCCAACGCTTTTGTACTGACGGCATCGGCCAAGGTTATCGACAAGCTTTGCAGATAATTATGGTCAAGCACCAAGGCCGACACATCTTGGGTCATTTCGACCAACAGGTCGTCACGATCTTTGGCGGCCAACGATCCATCATTGATCGCCCCATTCAAAAGAATTTTGATATTGACTTCATGGTCCGAACAATTGACACCGGCAGAATTATCGATGGAGTCGGTATTGATCGCCCCACCAGTTTTGGCATAAGCGATCCGCCCGGCTTGGGTGAAGCCCAGATTACCGCCTTCGCCAACGACACGACAGCGTAAGGTTTCGCCGTTGACACGCACCGCATCATTGCTGCGATCGCCGACATCACGATTATTTTCGGAGGCGGCTTTGACATACGTTCCAATCCCGCCGATCCACAGCAAATCAACCTCGGCCCGCAAGATCGCCTGGATCAAGTCATTGGGTGTAATTGATCCTTCCTCAATACCAAGCATGCCAGCCACTTCCGACCCGACCACGATCGATTTCGCTTTGCGATCATAAACACCGCCGCCTTTTGAAATCAGTTTATTGTCGAAATCCATCCAAGACGAGCGCGGCAAATCGAACAATCGTTTGCGTTCCACATAACTTTTGGCTTCGTTGGGTGCAGGGTCCAAGAAAATATGACGATGATCGAACGCCGCTTTAAGCGCAATCTTTTGTGACAACAACATCCCGTTACCGAACACATCGCCCGACATATCGCCAATGCCGACGACAGTGATTGATTCATTCGCCAAATCGACGCCGCGTTCACGGAAATGCCGCTCGACAGAAATCCAAGCGCCACGGGCGGTGATGCCCATCTTTTTATGGTCATAACCGTGGGAACCACCGGACGCAAACGCATCATCCAACCAGAACCCACGATCCTGGGCCAACCCATTGGCATAATCGGAAAACGTTGCCGTGCCCTTATCTGCGGCCACCACCAAATAGGGGTCATCACCATCGTGACGCACCACCCGCTGTGGCGGCACCACGGCATTGTTCACCAAATTGTCGGTTACATCCAACAACGTGCTGATGAAAATTTTATAACACGCCACACCTTCCGCAAGCACCGCATCGCGATCACCATCTTTCGGCATTTGTTTAGGATAGAAACCACCCTTTGCGCCGACCGGAACGATGACCGCATTTTTTACCTGTTGGGCTTTGACAAGCCCCAACACTTCGGTGCGGAAATCTTCAGGCCGATCCGACCACCGCAATCCGCCGCGAGCAACAGAGCCGAACCGCAGATGCACCCCTTCGACCCGCGGGGCGTAGACAAATATTTCTGCAAACGGCTGCGGCAGAGGCGCATCTTTGACATCACGGCTTGATATTTTCAACGCCAAAGCCGGGCGCCGATTGCCATCCCGATCATGCTGATAGTGGTTTGTTCGTAATGTCGCGTGAACAACATTCCGGAAGCTCCGCAAAATTCGATCCTGATCAAGACTTTGCACATCTTCAAGCATGGCCTGAATATCAGCCTGAAGTCGTTCCGTGGCCTCAACCCGCGCTTTCTCGTCCAAACTTGGGTCAAAGCGGGTTTCAAACTGTGATACCAAATTCCGAACAATGGCCGGATTGTCGGCCAAGGTCGAGCGCAGATAGTCTTCGCTATACGGGAAGTTCAGTTGCCGCAAGTAACGAGCATAAGCCCGCAAAATCATCACCTGCAACCAGGTCAATCCTGCGCGCAACACCAGCGCATTGAAACCATCATTTTCGGCAGCGCCGATCGTCGCCTGTTTCAACGTGTCTTCAAGCCGCTGCTTGACATCGGTCAAAACGATATCGGTCCCCTGAGGGTCGCGCAGGTAAAAATTGTGAATACACCCACCGATCTGATCGCCATAGGGAAATTCAAGATCATAGGCAAATTCTTCAATCACCCGGAAACCCAAATTTTCCAACAAAGGCATACAGTCACTTAACGGAATCACCCGGCTCGGGTGATAAATTTTCAAGCGCAGCACATCGTCCGTATCTTCGGCGCGGCGATAAAAATTATATTGGACATCTTCGGGTCCGGCGATGCTTTCCAGTTTTTCAATATCACCAATCGCCAATTCAGGGCTAAAGGCATCACGATAAATCGCTGGGAACAGACCGTTATACCGATCAAACAACACAACGCCTTTTTCTTCGCCGACGCGATCGACCAAGGCTTCTTTCAATTGATCGCGCCAGCCGCGCGCCACCTGCGCAATCCGCAGATTGATGTCGTCGGCATTGACGACCGGTACGGAATCCGGTTTGGTGCGAATGATGAAATGCCAGCGTGCGATCACATCATCGCTCAAATTGGCGTGGCGTGCCGATATCTCACCCTTGTAAGCATCGCATAAAATAGCTTCGATACGATTACGCAAATTGCTTTCGTAAAGATCACGCGGCACATAGACCAAAGCCGAAACAAACCGGCCATATTTGTCTTGACGCAAAAACGCCCGCGCATGGGGCCGTTCCAGCAAATATAGAATGCCAAGCGCGGTTTCGAACAATAAATTCTCGGGGGTTTGGAACAGTTCATCCCGGGGGAATGTTTCAAGAATATGGGTCAGCGCTTTGCCGTCATGGCTGGCCGGATCAAATTCGGCCCGGGCCAAGACCCGGGCGACTTTTTGACGCAGATAAGGAATCGTCTGAGCGCGCCGATTATAAGCCGACGAGGTGAACAATCCGACAAAGCGATGTTCACCCACCACCGTGCCTTTATCACCAAATATTTTAACACCGACATAATCCATATGTACTGGACGATGCACAGTGGACTTCACATTGGCCTTGGTCACCAACATCGTGTCCGGGCCTTTGAGGAAATCGCGAATTTCATCGGATACGGCTATAAAATCTCCGCCTTTGCGGAAAATATGGCGGTTTTGATCGCGTAAGACCCCGTAACTCTCGACCGCAAGACTGTTTGCTGCCGAATGATCGTAGTGACGATAGCCGAGAATGGTGAAATTGTAATCGGCGAGCCATTCCAGGAACGCTTGTGTTTCCTGAACATCCTCAGCCTTGGCTGATTTTGGCGCTTTCGTAAGTCCTGTTGCCGCTTCGGTGATTTTGCCTTGCATCACCGTCCAGTCCGTGACGGCCGCTTTGACATCCGTCAAAATACCATCGATGCGCGCTTTCAATGCGGCCAATACTTCGGGGCTGGTTTTGCGATCGATTTCCAGATGGATCAAAGATTCCCGCAAGGCCCCATTCTTGTCAGCACGATTGCCGTCTTTGTCGCGCACCACATCAATCATCGGGTGGACGACAAAATGCACCTCGGTTCCGCCAGCAGCCAAATTGCCGGTGACGGAATCCACCAAGAACGGCATATCATCATTGACCATTTGAATGACGGTATGCGTGGTGTGCCAGCCATGTTCTTCAATGGTTGGGTTGAAAACGCGCGTTTTTGCCGTTCCGGGTTGCCGTTTGGCCGCAAACTTCCACAAAGAAAGTGCTATGCCATATAAATTTTCGACTGACCGCGCAACCACGTCATCCGGTGCCGCGGCTTTGTAAACAGCCTGGATAAATGTCAGCATCGCTGCCTGTTCAGCCCGTGGCAGGCGTGCTTTTGCGTATTCTAGAACTGCTGCAATATGAGCTTCACGTTGCGTCCATGTTTTCACGGCGCAGAACCCCTTATATGTTATGTGAGATTAAAATGAGACAAGACGAGACCATAAGCGACGATATCGGAACCATACCGGACTTTAAAAAGCGACACGCTCTGCTGGGTCTTTTTTATGACTTTATATTACGTGTCGGGACTATACAGCGATACCAGCAAAAAGGTAAACAGCGTTTCATACAAAATTATGACGAATTACGATCTTGTGCGAGCCATGTCGTTGCACGGTTCATTACCTGGCTATCACATCCCTCCACAACATCGAAAATTTCTATCAAACCCGCTTTGTTTCGCCGCGCGAGAATGATTAATGGCTCATCCTGTTTATTATCACCACGCCAATCTGGAATCGCAGCGCGCAAGGTCAGATCAGCCATCGCGTCTGCGTATGACCGGTCGACAATACCCGTGATGGCCGGCAATCGTGTCGGCTCCGAAAATTCCGGATCGGTTGTCGTTGTCCCTTGATCATCCTGTCGGCGCGCTTGACGCTCAGCCCGGACCATCGCTTTTACGCCACCCGGCGCCGCTAAAGCCGCCCGGAATCCAACTTCATCCAAACCCTGTCGAACACCATATGCCAACGCCGCGGCGTATTCGGTCAATCGGGTTTTGTCATAATCCGGACCAAACACCAATTTTAAGATACCGGTATACAGAGATCGCCCGGTCCGTAAAGATCGATTGGCCGCCCGCAGGCCTTCTTTCTCAAACAATGCCGCCAGCAAACCCGGCACCATTGTCGCAATCACTGCAAATCCATAGATGCGGACCAAAAGATCATAGAGCGCCAAGCGTGACCGTCCCGCTAACACGGCCTCATCACGAAGTTCAAACAACCGTTCGGAAAGATCAATGCCGTCAACCGGGCGGGCGGGCGCTGTTGATATAACCGCAGAGATTTCATCGCCACTCAACGGCTCACTCGCAACCTGGTCGGCCCCGGCCTGCTGGTCTGCCACAACCTGGTCTGGCATAGCCTGGTCTGGCACGTCCGATTGTTCTTGGCGCCAATTGATGACGGCCATGATGAAATCAATGACCACGCCGTCACGGCTGAGCGGCGACAACAGACCGCGATACGGGATTTCTCGACCGTCGGCATTGCGATATTCAGCCTCGAAACCGATCGGGGCAGCATTGGCAATGGTCTCATAGATATGGTCTGTGACCCGGCTTAGAATACTGCGCCGCGGCACCTCATCCGGGGCAGCACCTACATAACTTTGCCCGAGCTCGTCGATGATACTTGATCCGACATAGCGGATAATCGGTTGTTCGACCCCAGCTTGCAGATCGATCAACACCATATGGGCCTTGAAGGGCGCCACGAGATCCGGCGTAAAATCCCCGATTGCTGGATAGGGACGGCCATTTGCCAAGTCTTCCCAAAGACTTACAAAGCGCAACACCAAACGGCGATCCGCCCCGAGATCAGCCAAATAGCCATCCTCCTGACCGTCGTCATTGTGTTGATATTCTGCCGGATACGCCATGACTGCCGCCCATAACCTGATGTTTAGTCAGGTTCTACCCACGAAATCTGATCTGACCTTGAGGGATATGCCCTTAAAAGCACGTTAATATAAGAAAATAGAATGCAGGATTTAGGCGCCGATAACCGTATAAGTTGAGCAATATACAGGTGCCGGTTCCATGGTGACGTCATGGTTTGATCATAATATTTGTTTATCAAGCATCACGAGGCTGTGAGGCCGGAAACTATCGTATAACAAGAAATTGACAAGACACCATCGATCTCGTACCCCCTGGTGATCTGCACCGATCAGATAAAAAGGCGAAGAATCGCCCCATATCTTGATGTTAATGCACGGACTTGAATGAATGGGCTGGCTCTCCTGGCAAGAGCCAACACGAGGGATAAGGCAAGGAGCCTAGTATATGACGCTGATCCGACAGCACCCCATCATGTCGGCGGTTATCGCCGTTGCTGCGATTGTGCTGCTGTTCGGGGGATATGCGTTGTTCGGAAGCAAGACATCCGACAATTTCGAAATGATGGCTGTGCCGGTCGTGCTCGCTCCTATCAGCGAAATAACATTTGTTGATAAAATTCAAGGGATTGGCACCGCCAAAGCGAATGAATCCCTGGTTCTGACAGCCAAAGTCACCGAAACCGTGCGGAAAGTGAATTTTGAAGACGGCATGACGGTGACCAAAGGCGATGTTCTTATTGAACTGACCAATGCCGAAGAATCCGCGCTTCTGGCTGAAGCCCAAGCCAATTTGAAAGAAGCCGAACTCCAATACAACCGGATCGCCGATCTCGCCAAGCGCGGCAACGCATCCCGCGCCCAATTGGATATTCAGACCGGCCTCCGGAACGCGGCCAAAGCCCGGGTCGACGCCATTGCTGCCCGTATGTCGGACCGCCTGATCCGCGCACCATTTTCAGGTATACTTGGTTTTCGCCAGGTCAGTCCCGGCACCTTGGTCCAACCATCGACCGCCGTCGCAACACTGGATGATATCAGCATCATCAAGCTCGACTTTTCAGTACCCGAGATCTATATCGCCGCCTTGCGCCCCGGGCTTGATATCGTCGCCAAAAGCGCCGCCTACCCGAAACAAGAATTTATCGGCCGGGTCACCACCGTCGACAGCCGCGTTGATCCGACCAGCCGCGCCGTGATGGTGCGCGCAGAAGTCGCCAATCCAGACCTATTACTGCGATCCGGTATGTTGATCACCGTTGAAGTGATCCGCAGCCGCGACAAAGTCATCGCCGTGCCCGAGCAGGCGCTGGTGCCGGTCCAAAACCGTCAATTTGTGTATACTGTGGAAAATGGGTCCGCCAAACAGATCGAAGTTGAAATTGGCCGCCGTCGTCCCGGTGCCGTGGAACTGATCAAAGGCCCGCCGGTCGGGACCGAGATCGTGATCGACGGCCTAGTCCGCATTCGTAACGGGGTGCCGGTCTCCATCAAAGAGAAACAACAGGCTTTCAGCGTTGATACTCTGTGAAGCGATTGCATAGGGACGTGAACGGCCCGAACCGAGAGCGTATGAAAATCTGAAAAGCGAGTGACGCCCATGATCCTGTCGGACATTTCAGTCAAACGTCCGGTTTTTGCCACCGTGATGAGCCTATTATTGGTGGCGTTCGGCGCGTTGTCGTTTACCCAACTCCCCTTGCGTGAATATCCGGATATCGATACCCCCATCGTTTCTGTGTCCACCAATTATCCTGGGGCATCGGCGGATATTATCGAAACCAAGATCACGCAAATCATCGAGGATGAGATCAGCGGTATCGAAGGTGTGCGCTCGATCACATCCACAAGTCGAGACGGTCGGTCGTCCATCAATATCGAATTCAATGTTGAACGTGATATTGATTTTGCCGCCAATGACGTGCGTGAACGCGTATCCCGTACGTTGGATCGCTTGCCCGATCAAGCTGATCCACCGGAAATTTCCAAGGCCGAAGCCGATAGCCAGCCAATTTTATGGTTCACGTTAGCCAGCGATTCCATGAACGGTATGGAACTAAGCGATTATGCCGATCGTTATCTGGTAGATCAGCTGAGCACAGTCGATGGTGTGTCACGGATACGTGTGGGTGGCGAGTTGCGCTACGCTATGCGGATTTGGTTGGACCGCACTAAGCTCGCAGCGCGCGGTCTGACGGTTGCCGATGTCGAGGCGGCCTTGAATGCAGAAAACATCGAACTGCCAGCTGGTCGCCTTGAAACTGCCGAACGGGAATTATCGCTGCGGGTCGACCGCAGTTACCGGACCCCTGAAGACTTCCGGTCCTTGGTGCTGAAACGCGGTGACGATGGCTATATGGTTCGCCTGAGCGAGGTGGCCACCGTCGAGCTTGGTCCTGAAGAAGACCGCAGCTTATTTCGATCCAATAAAATCTCCTCGGTCGGCATCGGCGTCATCAAACAATCCAAAGCCAACACGCTTCAGGTCGCGCGCGGCGCTAAAGCCAAAGTCGCTGAATTGCAAGCGTCCTTGCCGGCCAATCTCACGCTCGAAATCAATTCCGACGACAGCGTATTTATCGAAACCGCTATTCACGAAGTTTACATCACCTTCGCCGTGGCCATGGCTTTGGTCATCGCAGTCATTTATTTGTTTTTGGGCAGTTTGCGCGCAACATTGATCCCGGCGGTCACCGTGCCGGTCAGCATCATGGCATCGTTCATTGTGCTGTCGTGGTTCGGCTATTCGGTCAATTTGATAACCCTTTTGGCACTGGTGTTGGCCATCGGGCTGGTGGTCGACGACAGTATCATCGTGCTTGAAAATATCTATCGCCGGATTGAGAAGGGCGAAACACCGTTGATCGCAGCCTATCGCGGCGCCCAGCAGGTCGGCATGGCGGTGGTCGCTATGACCCTAGTGTTGATGGCCGTGTTTGTGCCGATCATGTTCTTGGGCGGCAATGTCGGCCGCGTGTTCACCGAACTCGCCGTCGCCATGGCCGGAGCCATTGGGTTTTCCGGGATTGTCGCGCTTAGTTTATCGCCGATGATGTGTTCAAAGCTACTGCGGCCTGCCAGCGAAAAACGGTCCAAACTCAATCGTCAAGTCGACGCCATGTTTGACCGCGTTTCGACATTTTACGGCAATACGTTGCGTACGGTTCTGGCCCATCCGGTTATGGTGATTGCGGGACTAAGCGTTCTGCTTGGTATCATCATTTTACTTTTGAAAGTCGTGCCGCAAGAATTTGCTCCCGATGAAGATCGCGGCAAGTTCTTTGTCACCGCCACCGGCGCCGAAGGAAAAAGCTACGAATCCATGGTTGCCGATATGAGCAAGGTCGAAGAGATCCTGGGCAGCCTGCTTGAAAGTAAGGAAGCGTCACGTATTTTGATCCGCGTTCCAGGGTTTGGCGCCGCCGATCAGGTCAATACCGGTATCGGCATCGTTACCTTGGTTGATTGGTCCGAGCGTGACCGTTCATCGCACGAGATCGTCCAAGAATTATTCATGAAAATGCAAGAAATTCCCGGCGTCACCGCCTTTCCCACCACACGGGGTGGCCTGAAAAGCGTTGGCGGCGGCGGTGGCCAACCGGTGCAATTCGTGATCGGCGGCGATACTTATGAACAATTGGCCGGCTGGCGCGATATCATGCTCGAAAAAATCGCGACCTATCCTGGCTTGATGGGGGTCGATACTGATCTGAAAGAAACCAAACCGCAAATTTTGATCACCATCGATCAAAACAGAGCAGCGGATTTGGGCGTATCGGTCAGCAATGTCGGTCGCACGCTCGAGACCATGTTCAATGCCCGTCGCGCCACCACCTATATTGATCGCGGCGAAGAATATGATGTGATCCTCCAGGGCAAGGACGAAGACCGGCGATCACCAACCGACATGACCGATCTTTATGTGCGGTCCAGCACCACCGGTGTGTTGGTACCGTTATCGAGCCTGGTTCAATTTGAGGAACGCGGCACATCGGCCACGCTTAACCGCTTTAATCGGTTACGCTCGGTCACGATCACCGCCAACATCGCCCCAGGCTACACATTGGGTGACGTGCTGACCTACCTGGAAGAAACAGCCGCACAGGAGCTTCCGGCCACGGCACGGATCGATTACAAAGGCGAATCCCGCGAATTCAAGGACGCATCATCGGCGTTGATCTTTGTATTCGGCCTCGCCCTTTTGGTGGTTTACCTGGTGTTGGCGGCGCAATTTGAAAGCTTTGTCCACCCGACCGTCATTATGTTGACGGTGCCGTTGGCCTTGGCCGGTGCCTTGATCGGGCTGTTTCTGACCAATCAAACGCTCAATGTCTATAGTCAGATCGGTATCGTCATGTTGATCGGTATCGCGGCGAAGAATGGTATTCTGATTGTCGAATTCGCCAATCAACTGCGCGACGCCGGGCGTGAATTCCGGGAAGCCATCATCGAAGCCAGCCAAATCCGCTTGCGGCCGGTACTGATGACCTCGATTGCGGCCATTGTCGGTGCGATCCCGCTGATCTTGGGTGTGGGGGCCGGGGCTGAAGCCCGCGTCATTCTCGGTATCGTCATTTTCTTCGGTGTAACCTTTGCCACTTTGTTCAGTTTGGTGGTGGTTCCCGTATTTTATGAACTTTTAGCAAAAAATACTAAGTCGCCCGGCCATGTTGCTGCCCAACTTGAGCGTATGATGACATCTGGACCTGCTGAATAAGTAGGGCCAAATAATCAGGACCACTGGCTCTTCACCCTAAGCTGTGTCACTCTGGCAATTAAGGGGGGAGAGCACGATGTGCGGACAGCTTGGGGTCGATATAGACTGTGAAGGCCAGTAAGATCAATGGGTTGACTACCTCTCTGCAAGTGTTTTGGCGCTGTTTGTCGCCCCTTG
>JBBCIP010000261.1:0-4685 GCA_037189785.1 Alphaproteobacteria bacterium | reverse complement strand
CGATAACGTCAACACATGGGCAAAGACCGATCCACGCAACGCGAACAAGATCCGCGCCGACAGATCCACGTAAATCCAGCGATTGAAAAGTCCAAGGAGCGCCGAGCCGAGCGCGGTCGCGACCAAAATCCCCGCCGTCACCCACACCACGGTAAAGTCCGCCGCCAGAATACCGCGATCGATCAGAACTTTCGTCAGATAAGGCTGGGCCAATGCCAGCGCCGTACCGATCAGGGTACAGGCCAAGACCACCAAAAACCGCACCCGTTCAGGCCGCGCGAACGGCCAGACCATGCGCAGCACACGGTCAAGCGACAACCGTTCAGGGGCTGGGTTGACTGGATTGTGTTCCATGTCTTCCGTCTTACGCCGGGATCAGCGCAGCGTCCAGTCAGCAAATGAAAAAGGCCCCCGCTGGCGGGAGCCTTTTTCGACGGAGAGAGTATAGCTTTGTCTAGTCCAGGGTGGTGTTGACCAACCGCATGGCGCCACCGCCCACATCCGGACAGCCAGGCAGTTCAACCTTGCCCAGTTTTTTCAGATCGTGGGTCGCATAGATGGCGATCGTGCACATGGTGCCGCCCACATAAACCTCGTTGCCGGATTTGGAGACGTTGAATTGGTAGAAGCTGTGATCCAATTCCTCGCGCTGAACCACACGGCCACGCAACAAGTCGATTTTCGAAATGCCGAGGAAGCCGCCGAACGCCACCCGACGATTGGGGGCAATGGTCGCGGTGAACAGGATTTCAGGATCCATATTAATCGGCACGATATCGAATTGACCGGACTTGAGATCAAGCGTCAACAGCGCCGTCACATAGGCCTTGGGATCATCGGCTGGTAAATCCGTCCGCATGTATCCCATTACCGAGGAGAACATGCCGCTTGATTCCGGCATCGGCCAGAAGTTCAGCATATCGGGCGGCGTAATACCGGGCCGGTTCCAATTGCGCAATGGGAAGGTCGCGGTGATTTCACCGGTTTCGGGATCCATGGTGTAGAAATCCCAGCCCATGGCATAAAGCTTGGTGCCGTCATCGCTCATCAACAACAGGGCAATCCGGCGCGGGATATTCGACAAAATCTTGGCCGGTTTCGCCGCTGTTCCGGCATTGGTGTTATAAATCGAAATACGGGTCGGTTGCGGCTGATATTCGTCGATCAATATTTTGGCCGGCACTTCATGGGAATAAATTTTCTTGCCGTCCGGACTGATGGTCATGCCCATGACAATGGTGCGTTCATCATCAGCATGGGATGAATCGGCGCGAAACACTTCCTTCCCAGTATTCAGTTCGATACCGCTGATGGTTTTCCAATTGTTGGTCAACACATAGGCGATCTTACCATCGGGCGACGGCACAACCGTTTGCGGGCCCGATCCTTCGCCCGGGATCACATGATCGCGAACAACCTTACGCGCTTTCATATCGACCACGAATAACCGGTTGGGTTTCGCCACCGTGACCAAATATTCAGCGGCCGCCGCCACCGTCACAGAAAACGGCGCCAACACACTGGCCACACACAGAACCCCAAGCAGTCGTTTCAGCGCTTTTGTCATCGCTATTCTTCCGGATAAATCGCTTCAAGCTTACGCCAATCGTTTTGTCCCGATGGCGCGTCTTTATTCCAATTCGGATAGGTGTTTATGGTATCGGGCACCTGGGCCGGCCACCAACATGGATCGGTGCAGCCATAAAGATCTGCTTCCATCGGTTGACACAAGGAGGCAACCGAGCCGAACGGATCCACCTCCCAACCGGGATCAAGCGAGCTTGTGCAACCGACAACCGTCTGCATCGCATAGACTTCATCGCGACCAGCGTCGTCCGTATTGGCAAGCAGCTTGGCTTTATCGTTCAGCGGTTTCAAATGTTTCATGTTCGTCATGACAATTGGCCTTATACCAAAATATCCGATACCACGGGACCGGGAGAGACCACATCACGACCGCCATGGCGCGGGGTGATGTGTTTTGCAAAGAAAGACGGATTGCCGCCAAGAATGCGCACGTAGGAATCAATCCCGAAGTCGACCCAATCCCGCATGATCGTGCAATAGTGATAGGTCGGATGCTGCGGATCGCCGTAACGCGCGTAAGATTCGTGATAACAGCCGCCAGCACACAGATTGCGAATATGACAGGTCGAACAATCGGTGCCGCTTTTATCAAGCCGCGCTTCGATAAAAGCCCCCAAGGACGATTTATCGATGCCGTCGTGAATGGTGCCAAAGGTCGGCATGTCCGATCCCGTAAAGCGATGGCACAAGTTAAGACCGCCGTCCTTATCGACCGCCAACATCCCGACACCGGCCCCACACGGCAGCGCTTTGCGTGTGCCGTCATGCAGATCGGTCATCAATTGATGCAAATTGGCGAAGCCGGTGTTGCGTCCTTCCAATGCCGCCGCCACATAGGTCTCGCCCATGCGTTTGAACCCGTTGAAGACTTCGTGCAATTCTTCACTGCTGAGGTTGAACAACGCATTATCACCAGCGGTGACCGGCGCGTATCCAACTTCGGCAAACCCAAGTTCATCTTTGAGATGGGCATGAATGGCTTCGACATCGATCACACCGGCGGTCAAGGTCACCCGCGCACCGATCGGGCGGCTTTTATAGCGCTCCAGCACCCGCCGCACTTTCGGCAGCACAGCGTCATAACTGCCTTTACCACCGACGGTCAGACGATTTTTATCATGCATCGCCTTGGGGCCGTCCATACTGATGGCCAGACCGAAGCGATGCTGATCGAGATAATCGGTGATCTCATCGCTCAACAAAGTCGCATTGGTGGTCAAGGAAAAGTCGGCTGTTTTCCCAACTTCGGCACAGCGTGCTTCGGCATAGGTCACCACATCACGGATATAGGCAATGCGCCGCAACGGCTCGCCACCAAAAAACACGATGTTGACGCGATCACGATCACCGCATTCTTGCAGCAACAGATCGATCGATTGCTTGGCCGTTTCAAGATCCATGTCCAGCGATTTTGCCGGCGTGGTCAGATCTTCTTTATAGCAGTAGCTGCACGCCAGATTGCAGCCTGTGGTCACGTTCAACACAATGGTGCTGAGCGGGAACCGCGTGACAGATGGAATGGGCACCGGCGCCTTCGGTTTGCCGCGAATGATCCCGAGCGAATTGAATTCGGTCACTGCATCCAAAACGCTATCGACAGAATAGCGCGATCCGAACCGCGCCCGCAAATCTTCGGCCATCACCGGCCGGGCCTGTTCGTGCCCGTCTTTAAGCACGTCCAAAAGCTCGGCACTCAATGGATCAAGATCAAATAAGCTCGAAGTTGGAATGTGGAACAACACACGGCGGCCTTCCACCGCAACGTCATAACCGACGAGCGGATCGAGTATAAAACCTTGTGTGTCCATCATTGCCATAGCGTATCGATACTCTGTTATTGCTACACGAACAGGCGGAAAACCACCGATCAATAGATCGGTGGATTGTTCCACTTTTGCGCCGTCACGATCAAGCGCGCCTTGCCGACCACGTCCTTGTCACCATCGCTGACCGTTGCAATCACATGCAAATCACCAAGGTTACCAGCACCAAAGATCCGCTGAGGATTTGGACCGGCCGGACTTGGTAAGAACAGACCTTGCGGCGTGATCTTACCGGCAAACAGATGATCTTTCATGCGCACCGCATTTTCATCAGCTGGTTCGGTATGCCAATCAGCAGCCACCGCACCAATCCGGAAATCATCCTTGGTATTGGGCTTGCCGTCTTTGCCGTTGTGCCATGCAATGGCTTCGTATTGGGCCGAGACCGGTGCCAAATGACCGCCACCGCCACCAACACGCGACACGGCATAGTCCGGTGTGATTTCTACACGCTGAATTTCATCATAGACCGAAACAGCGCTGGCTTTTTGCGTTTTCCCGACCTTGATATCACGGCGCCCGATGTCTGCGTCTGCAGCAGCGCTGACCCGCAATACGATTTTTTCAGGCGTGGCACTGACGGTTTCGACCGTCAATCCGGCACCAAGATCGACATCTCCGCTCAAACCGACCCCAAGCACGGTGACCGTTGCCGTTTCACCGCGTTTCACGGCTTCACCATTGATGCCCATGATCCGCGACACGTTGCGATCCATCCGCACCGCTTGAATATAGCCGCCCAATTCCGGCGCATCGCTCCAGAACCAGCGACCGCTCAGGGTTTCGCCATCTTCAGATACCGTCGCCACTTCGCGGAAGGTCCGGCCATCGAATTTCCCGGTACCGCGCCATTCATAGCCGGTGTAGATCATGCTGCTGGATTTACCGGCCAGCACATTATTCCCATCCTGCGCCACTTCATAAGCGATGTCATACCCATCATCGCCTTTGGAGGTAATATTTGAAATACCATCGATATAGCTGTGGTCAGGCCCGCGGCCCGGCATATAGGTGACGACCCGCCACCGACCTTCGGGGTTTGGCTTTTTGGCTTTGACCCATTCGCCCCAGGCTTTGCTGTTTTTTGGATAAAGCGAGGCCAGGGTTTTCGATACAGGCCCAAGCGCCTCCTCATACCAATCACGATCGCGCGACAGCATTTGATATTCGATGGTCGGCCACTGCCCCACATGCATGTTCACGAGCTTGCGCCATTCTTCTTCACCACGGCGCTGGAGACCAACGCGGGCAAAAGAGTGACAGCGGGCGCACATG
>JBBCIP010000260.1:0-14494 GCA_037189785.1 Alphaproteobacteria bacterium | reverse complement strand
TACGACATACCATGCGTTCTTTACAAAGGTCATATTCATTCCTCTAGATGAAGAAGAGGCTTTTAAGCCTCTTCTTCAAGAAGATCTCGTTTAGAAATTCAAACCGACTGTTACGCCATATGTGGCTGGCCGGGCTGGCAGACGAAAACGCGTATCGATGAATTGGAACACACCATTCCAATAATATTTATTAGTGATGTTCTTACCCCATACACTGATACGCCATTGTCCGTCTTCAGATTCAATACCTGCCCGAAGGTCAATTAAGGTATAAGGACGAATTCGGAAATCGGTATAGGCACCAATCGTTGAATATGACGTGCTATGGTGTGTGAGGCTGCCGCCGACGAATGCCCGTTTATCATCCATGATTAGCCAAGAATATTGGGCATCGAATGAAGCCTGCCATTTCGGGGAATAAGGGAACTCCGCGCCGGCAAAATCTGTTACCGTTCCTGTCGGATCAATACCGGTGAAGCGACGGACCTCTGTTTCCATATAGGTGATCGAACCACTGAGATGCAGCCCATCAATCGGTCTCGCCGTGATTTCACCTTCAAGTCCCCACACTCTAGACTTCGGAATGCTAACCAATGTTTCCAAAAGACCAAAGAACATGTCATCGATCCGGCCACGAAGTTGTTTATCCTTATAGTCATAGTAAAATGCGCTCGCATTTAGTTGCAGCTTGTCATCGGCAAGCGGTGCTTTTATCCCGACTTCGTATGCCAAAAGCGATTCTTGTGGCACTGGGGTGAATTGTACAACACTTGTGGACGATACCGCTGGAACGCTTCCCGATTTATATCCTTTGCTGACAACACCATATAACAGCGTGCCGTTATCGAGCTGCCAGTTTAAGCCAGTCCTCCAAGAAACGTTGTTCTCATTGAGCTTTTGTTCGACATAGCCAGGAACAAAATTTTCATCAAAAACAACGCACCCACCCTGAGCGACAGGATTTGGAATCGATCCAAAGATACTCAGTTGCAAAATATTGATGATATCAGCAAAGCGTCCATCGAGATCGCGCGTACAACCGCCAAAATCTCTTTTGGATTCTGTATAACGAATACCCGCGACCAAAGACAATTGGTCGGTTAATGAAACGTCCACGTTACCGAACGCGGCATAGGTATTCAGTTTTGTCTCCGTAGGGGTTGACGTCGATGTAAATCCAGGCAATCCCGGAATTGGACTCGAAGACGAAAGCGTTTCTGTGGCGTAATAGAACTCATCAAAGACCTTTGCGTGAGAATAATAGGCACCGGCAACCCAATTAACCGGACCTGTTTCCCCGGATAATCGAAGTTCTTGATTGAAAGATTCTATTTTTCCGAGATTCCGTGTGTCCAAGTTCTCTATATTCATGGCGTCGGAGTCAGAGTATTTCTCGGACTTCAGATGTTGGTAACCGGTGAGCGACGTCAAAGTCACATCGTTTGTCAATTCATAGTCAACACGGAGTGTGGCTTGTCTGAAGTCATCGCGAACCCGCATTGGCCACGTTGGTGTCCAATCCGCGGCTCGGGCATTCTGCGGGGCGGTCGGATAATTGGAAAATGGACAGTTTAAGGGATTGGCACATTCAACAGCTTGCAGCTGATTGGCCAGATAGTCCGATCGATCTCGCCAAGCGGTCAAATTAAGACCCACGGTTAACCTGTCAGTAGGCGTCCAATCAAGCAAAATCCGACCAGCTTGTTGACTTGTATCCCCTAATTTATCATCGCGCGTATAGCTTTTTTGCCACGCTCCACCTTCCACCACCCGGAACGCGAAGCGGCCGCGAAGTGTGTCACTCAGTGGGCCGCTGACAAAGCCTTTCGCATCGACTTGGGAAAAGCGCGCGAAGCCCATGGATACACCAGCTTCAAAGCTATCGGTCGGCTTTGCTGTAATATAATTGATAGCTCCACCCGTAGAGTTTTCACCAAACAGGGTGCCCTGCGGTCCTTTCATCACCTCCACACGCTCAAGATCTAACACTCCAACCTGGGTCATGATTGGGAAGGCTAGCGGCGCTTCGTCAACATACACAGTCACGGCCGGCGCGGCTGCGAGGGAAGATTCATAAAATCCTACCCCTCGCAACGTATAAACGGGTGGTCCACTGAGTGTTGGGGTGAAAGTTAATCCCGGGACAACGGAAACGAGATCAGATGTATCGTTAATGCCTCGATTTTCAAGTGTATTGGCGCTGAGCGCAGATATAGATAACCCAACCTCATTAATAGATTGGCTGCGCTTTTGTGCCGTCACTATAATTTCATCATAAGTCGCAAGATTGGCATTCTGCGCAAGAACTTGCGTTGGAGCGGTTAATGCCAAAATGGAGAGTCCGCTAAGTAAAATAGCACGCAATGTGGCTTTTCTGTTCATTTAAAACTCCCTAACTGAGCCAAGATCATTTATTGATCAGTGGAGATTATAATTATTGTAAAATAATTCATTGCGGCCCTTCAAATTTCCATTCGTCTAAAAAAGGGGGTACTATCCTATCTATGGAACACTCGACAATAGTTTCAGCCATTTAAATTCTGCCGTGATAGACTATCTCAACTAAAGATTGGGGCCATGGGAATCATTTCATTTTGCCGGCTTGGCCTATCGGTCATGGTTAGGCAAGCGGTTATTATCTATGGACCGTACAATCGAACAACCTACCCCTTCTCATCAACTATAAACACAGAGTATCCTCAGTTTAATAGGTCATTACAGAGACGCCATAATCGTCGTGACGAGATTCATTGATAAAGAAAGTTCGAGTTTACTATGCAGAAATGTGAGCCACGAGAAGTTATTCGCGATAGAATATTCGAACAATTGGGCATAGAACCATCGTGTCGCATCACGCTGGTGGAAGCCCCTGTCGGATATGGCAAGAGCACACTTCTCAAGCAATGGCAGTATTTCTTAAAACGCCGCGGCATAAGAAATACAATGATATCGTTCAATGCAGTAGGTAACAGCTCGAAACATTTCTTGCAGGCTTTGATACATAATATATATCCACAATTGAGCCTGACTAATGTGTCCTCTCCGGAAGATATCCATTTTTCGGCTTTTATGATGGAAATATCAAATTTTACGAGAAACTTTGTATTGCTCTGCGATAATATTGATTATGTGATCGATCCGGACTGTATTGCGATGATCTCAACTTTGTTACAATCGGCTCCACATGGGTTTCGCTTTATTTTTGCTGGCCGAAAAGGATCCCACGTTCCATTAGCGCGCCATTCAGTCAATGGATCATTGAAACGTCTCAATTCACAAGATTTGCTTTTTAACTTTAATGAAATCCACACCTTAATGGGTGAAGACGTCAGTACCGAAGAGGTCGTCGAGTTACATGGGGCAACATTAGGATGGCCGTTAGCGCTCAGCTTGCTAATTCCAGATAAATTGGCGCCCCTAAATCAATCGGCAACCATCGATCCCGATATCCTTCATCCCACTTTAATCGAGCTGTTTGAACATCACAGTGAAGAAGTCCAAAACTTTCTTCTTGCAACAGCAGTAGTGCCAAGCTTCTCAGAACAAATGGCTGCCTATTTGGTGGATAAACCAGACGCAGCCAACATACTGTCAGAACTACGTCGATCATCATTCCCAATCTCTTTTGAAGCGACAAAGAATTGCTACCATTATAATGACATTATTCGCAACTTTTTGTCTAAGAAATTTACAGCAGATCATAGCGACCTCGTTGTCAAGATCCACGAACGGGCAGCGCGCTGGCATCTGATGCACCAACAATTCCGTGAAGCACTTCACCATGCTTTGGCCGCTGACAACCCAAATCTTATTAACATGGTCATTGCCAATAACGATGGTGCCTGGATCATGGGACTGTCGCGCGGCATGCAAGAGTTGAGCGATATATCAAAACTCCCACCAGCGACGCTTGCCCGCGCTCCTCGCCTGTGGTTAACAGGAATCTATGCATTGATACAAACAGGGAAAATTGCGTCCGCGCGACAACAGATGAGTTTTTTATCAGCGACATGTAGCGATAGTAATCCAGTGTTTATTGCTGAAAAAGAGGCAATGGATTGTATTATCCTGCACTATGAAGATAAGCCCGTCTTGGATTGCGACATTGAAACGACCATAGAATCAGCAAAGAAAAATGACTTTCCACCAATTTTAAACAACTTAATCACCAATAACTTGACTCTTTTTGCAGCCATTGACGCGGGCGATTTTGATCGTGCCATTTCATGTGGGAAGGCAGCATGTGCGACATATCTCAAACATGATGCAATTTTTGCTGACGCTTATAGCCGTTTACGTCTCGGACAAGTGTTTTTATACCAAGGACAACCCAATGAAGCACTGCATTGCTATCGACATGTTCACAATGAAGCCACAAAACATCTTCAGTTAGAAAAACATGCTCTCATGAGTAGGGTTTTTATAGCCGAAACTTTACAATTGATGGGAAAATTTTCTGAAGCAAATCGTATTATTTCGCCACTTCCGGCATACATCGCTGATATCGAAATATGGCCACCTTTGGTTAGAACATTCTTTATAACCAAATTACGGAACGCCGCATGGCTTGGTAATAAAGCAGAACAAGAATGGCTTATAGAAGACGGTATCGGTGTTGCTCATAAGTATGGCATGAACAGGGTCAAATTGGAGTTGGATTTTGAGCGAGCAGAAACCGCTGAGGATAGCGATTTCAGTTTAAGGCAATTAAACACGCTTCGTCTTGCTGTTCGTGAGACCCCCGATAAAGTAGGGATTTATTCGCCTTGGTTGTTTGCGCGTGGGTCCCTTTCACATAGTCGCTTAAAAGCGCGTATGGAACCTGACGATACAGTTCGAGATCTTAGCATTTGCGCGCGCTACGCCCAGGCCAAAGATTTTAAATTGATTTCATTGTCTGCCGATTTTCTATCAAAACTTATTTTAGTATCTGCAGATTTTGTTAAGTACCAAGCCGAATTCGAGGCTATTCTAGACGCAATACAAAAATGTAATCTTTATGGTCTTGCCGAACAAGAACTTGGGGTCTGGGAAACGCTCTTAATGAAAAGACCTTTTGGTGTGCAGGCAATCTCAAGAATTAAAGAATTCTTGCTCAAAAAAAATACCGAGGACGATAAAATCGAAAGCCTCAATGTAAATTTTCTAAAGAAATTGGCTGAACAGGATGTTCCCCTCAGTCCTAGGGAGCGAGATGTGTTGGACCTCATCAAAGAAGGATTATCGGGTAGCCAAATGGCGATACAACTCGGTCTCAGTGAAAGCTCTGTGAAAACTTATCGCAACAATCTCTTCCGTAAATTCAATGTAACAGATAGGGCAACATTACTAGAGGCTTCAGCCCGTTATAATATATTTAGATTTGACTAACTTCTGCGCGAAGAAGATAAGCTACCAATTTGTAATCGTTTTTTTAAGCGAAAACATAAAGTTATTCTTAAACAGATTGTTGCTGTCGGTCATAATGTGGCTGCTCCGACAAAGCCTCTGTCTCTCACCCCTGGCGCACGGTTGATGCGGGAATGGAGCGGTGTGGCCCATGCGGTCGATATAACTGTAGATGGGTTTGTCTAGAACGGCTTAATTTATAAATCTCTCTCCGCCATAGCCCGCGAGATCACAGGGACGCGCTGGAATGGATTACTGTTCTTTGGATTGAAGAAGAGAGTTGACAAAAAATCCAAAATGCAAAAATCAAAAGCACCAAAACTTAATTCAGGCAGAAATACCAAAGACTTTATTCGAATGAGTTTGCTTACAACAGAGATCGCCGCATGAAAACGCTGCGTTGTACGATCTATACGCAGAAATCGACCGAGGACTGCCTCGAGCAGGACTTTAATTCTCTGCAGGCCCGACGAGAAGCTTGTGAAGCTTATACCTTCAAAACATTGAAATCAGAGATGATTTGGAGAACCGTATTCCAAACACGTAATGACGCAAAAAGGCCATCGCCCTATATATCGACGGCTTCTATAATCCTATAAGACGACATTCTTCACTCGGGTATATGAGCCCAGCCCAGCTCAATTCGAACGAATGGCAGTCTAATACAAAACGCCTCTCCACTTTTACGAAGCAAGTCCAGAATTGACCAATGCTGACCGTGCGGCTTTATGCACTCTAATCTTTGATAGGCGCGCGACCAGGAACCGAACCTGAAGTTCCATGGAGGATCAGCCGCTTCCGGTACCCACTATTTACTGCTCACAAATTGGGGGCTGCCTCTTTCTCCTTATTGGCCCGAATTGGATTTGTTGGCTGAAGTTGCATCATCACAGGCCAGGATTGGAACAATAGCACGGAAATCATTGATTTAAATCTATATAATATACCATTGGTTTATATTGAAGATTCATTTTAATGTATATGGCTAAGGTAATCTTGCTTAGCATCGAATTAAATGCTAAAAATATACCATGAGTATAAATCGAGGAAGCAAACTAAAGTTGCTCTTGGATGACTGGCAACCACACACGGTTGCCACCAGCGCCCATCTGCGTGCGTTGGGTATCACGCCCCAGCATGTTCAGAAATACGTTGCCGGGCGGTGGCTGGACGCGGTCGCAGCCGGTGTATTCAAGCGCCCAAAGGATAAGCTTACATGGCAAGGCGCATTGTACAGCCTGCAAACCCAGCTTGGCCTCCGGGTGCATGTCGGCGCGCTGACGGCACTCGCGGGTGACGGAGCGGCGCACTATCTGCGCCTCGGCGGCGAAAACGTGTTCCTGTTTTCGGACAAGGGTGTGAAGGTGCCAGCCTGGTTCAAGGTACAAAGCTGGCAACTTCACCATATGCAAACGACATTGCTCCCCCCGGATTTGGGTGTGCGCGAAGCCATATTTGACGGCTTTCCGCTTCTGGCCTCGGCACAGGAGCGCGCGATCCTCGAAGCTCTGCATCTAGCGCCCAAGGCGGTCGATTTGGTGGAAGTCTTTGATGTGGTGGAGGGGTTGCGCACCCTTCGCCCAATGCTGATGCAGGCGCTGCTGGAGGCCTGCCGCTCGATCAAGGTTCGCAGACTGTTCCTTTTTATGGCTGACAAAGCCGGCCTGCCGGTACTTTCGCATCTCGATCTGGACAGGATCGAGCTTGGCTCAGGCGACCGTGCCGTGGTGAGTGATGGCGCTTATGTCGCCAGATACCACCTGAGCGTACCCAAGGAACTGGTGTCCAATGGCTGAACGCTACCACGATCAGGTTCGGCTGTTGCTGGATGTTCTGCCGCTGGTGGCAGAGGAAAATATCTTCGCCCTCAAAGGGGGCACGGCGATCAATCTTTTCGAGCGCAATCTGCCCCGACTGTCGGTCGATATCGACCTGACCTATCTGCCCTTCGATGACCGGGAAACTGCGCTGCGAGAAATCAGCGCGGGCCTTACCCGTATCCAGGAACGGATTACGCAAACCGTGCCTGGCACGCGGGGTACATTGGTGAGCCAGGCGGGTGACCTCGAAGCCAAGCTGCACTGCCAGCGCGGGCGAGTGCAGATAAAGATTGAGGTCAATCCCACCCTGCGCGGTCATCTGCTGCCGGTGCGGTCACTGGCCTGTGCGTCCCATGTTCAGGAAGCATTCGAGGTATTCGTTAAAACTCCGGTCGTGGCGCATGGTGAATTGTTCGGCGGCAAGATATGCGCTGCGCTTGATCGCCAGCATCCGCGCGACCTGTTTGATGTGAAACTGCTGCTGGACGCGGAAGGCATCACCGAAGAGGTAAAGCTCGGCTTTATCGCCAGCCTTATCAGTCATGGTCGTCCGATGCACGAACTGATCCGCCCAACGATCCGCGATCAGCAAGCGGTCTTTGCTGCACAATTTGAGGGCATGGCACTGGTTCCATTCACCTATGCCGATCATGAAGTGACGTTGCGGAGCTTGGTCGAGGAATTGGCGGCGGCGCTGGATGCCCGCGACAAGGATTTCTTGCTGCGCTTTAAAGAAGGCAATCCCGACTGGTCATTGTTTCCGCTAGCGAATATTGAGAAACTGCCGGGTGTGCAATGGAAGCCCGCTAACCTGCACCGTTTGCGTGATACAGATGCCCGACATACAGCGTCCGTTGCGGCTTTAGTCGAGGCATTGTCCGGCTAATGGAACAGGAGTAATCAGACAACTTTTCTTTATAACTTCAAATAAATGTTCGGGCGCACTCCATACGACTACTATCGGGGATTGCGTATGAAAGCTGCATTCGAAATGTTGAAAGCGAAGAAGCGCCCAGGGAAGGCAAGTGGGGTGTTACGGTCCCGTTCACTCCATGGGGTTATGCTATTATAAGGGAACAGGAGCGGCGCCGAGTATGGGTTGGAAGAGCATCTTTCAACGCCGCATTGCAGATATTCTCTCAGACTTCAGTATAGCCGCTCGTCTGGGCATGGTCGACACCCATGGTGCCGCTTGGGCGCTGTCCGCCACGGGTTATTAGACAACAGCGAAATAATTTCCTAAATGACGATGCAGAGAAGCAAGGTGCATGATGAAGAACGCCAAATACTTTGACTCCAAGCATAGTTCAGTAGATAAGTTCGCTTATTGGCGGGGCGCTATGCATAATTTAAAGAACTTGGCGCTTACAGCTCATATACAGAATTAAGACTTCGCTAGGTATCGAGTAAAAACTCGATCATGACACTTCGCAGAATCTCAAGTTTTTCTGGTAGCTGTATGCGACTTAGGGTTTGTAAAATCCTCATTTCTGGTTTGCTATCATATCGTTTGATTTAGCTTGCCAGACTGTCTTCGGACTTTTCATGGTCGCGCAGATGGGCTGTCAGAAGTTCTCGGGCACCTATAATATGTTTGGTCAGGGCTTCCTCTGCTTTTTTAACGTCACCGTTCTTGGCAGCTTGTAAAAGCTCGCGATGTTCACTGCGAGACCGGTCTTCATAGGAGCGCGCTAGGCTGGGTTTATGTTTGATGAAATCGACCCAGAGACGCGTAAGGTTGCCATATATATTTTGCAGAATATCGCAGATCAGCGTTTCTCCAGAAACATCAAAGAATACGGCGTGAAATTTTTTATTAGCCTCACCAAGAAAAGAAATCTCCGTGTCCTTGTCAACTTCGTTAAGGAGACGTTCGGCTTCTTTTAAGGCGTCGGTTGAGATGTCATTGAAGTTTTTGTGGAGGGCAAGGCATTCAATCGCAAGGCGCACATCGTACATCTCCTCAACCTGTGCGATTGTAAGCTTGCTGACGAATGTGCCGCGATTACGGATAGAGGTGGCAAGTCCCAATGCTTCGAGCCGCCGGAGCGCTTCCCGCACGGAACTTTGGCTGACATCGAATCGAGCGGCAATGTGATCCTGCAGCAACGCTTGCCCCGGGGAAAGGTCGCCGCGAAGAATTTCACGCCGAAGGGTATCGGCAACAAATTCTGATGTGGTCATCCGGGATGGAGCATTTTGAGGCATTGTCACTCTCTATTCCCTAAGTATCTGGGCATTTAGGATCTCATATTCTGATATCATTCTGTCAGTCTTTAATCACAGGCTTAGGTCAGGCTTTTTAGGGCGGCCCCAATTTCATCGACTGTATCTTCCGTTGTTGCCCAGGAGCACATGAATCTGACAGTTGTATCCATAAAACGATAAATTACCCAGCCCATTCTCGAAAGCCGTTTATGGCATGAATCATTCATTTCTACAAAAACCGCGTTCGTTTGAACAGGATGTAAGATATTAAAGGGCATTATCTTGGATAACCGGGTGGCCATGGCGTTGGCATGTCGGGCGTGATGGATCCAGGCTTCTCCCTCGAGCATGCCCACCCATGGTGCCGTGAGGAAGCGAGCTTTGGAGGGAAGTTGTCCGGATTGTTTCAGGCGCGATCGATATCTTTGCGCGATTTTCGGGTTAAAAATGATAACGGCCTCGCTACAAGGCATGCCGGATTTTGTGCCCCCTATGACGGCGATGTCTACTCCAAGCGATTTTATGGCTTTCGGGTCGAACCCGGCGGCAACGGCATTTGCTAACCGGGCCCCATCTAGATGGATAGTCAATCCCTTTTCCCGCGCTTTTTCCGTAAGTTGCCGCAATTCATCCACCGAATATATCGTACCGTATTCCGTCGGATTCGTGATGGACAGCACGGTTGGCATCTGGGTATGAGGATTGTCCGGTTTTTCCAGAATAGCAGCTAGCTCCTCAAGGTTCATTTTGCCTGATGCGCCGGATAGCCCGATGATCCCGAGGCCATTGCCGAAAAAACCGGGAGCCCCAGTCTCGTCTGTTATAATGTGAGCTTGGCGATGGGCAATAACGGCCTCATAAGGTTTGCATAGGCTTGATAAGGCAATGGCGTTGGCTGCGGTGCCGGATGTAACAAAGTGGACGTCGGCATCGGCATCCAGAAAGCTGCGCAAAAGATCGGCAGCCTTTCGAGATATCCGATCTATCCCATAAGCGGCTTCAAAACCTGAGTTGCAGGCAGAGAGGGCTTCAAGAACTTCGGGGCATATTCCGGCCGTATTATCCGATGTGAAGTCATATCGTTCCATTATTATGCTTTCGATAATTATTCGAAATAAAACGGGACAAGGTACGAACGCCAAAGCCGGTGGCGCCGGCGGGCGTTGTGGGGCAGGGAGACGAACGGTTCCAGGCAACATCGGCAATGTCCAGATGTGCCCATGGGCAGCCGTCCGTAAATTGTTCCAGAAAGAGAGCCGCTGATATGGCGCCACCTTCGGGACCATCATAATTTTTTAAATCAGCTACAGAGCTTTCCAGTTTTTTTTGTAATTTGCGGGCAAGCGGAAGCCGCCAGATCTGTTCCCCTTCCTGTCCGGCAGCTTCAAGCAATTGCTCCGACATCATGTTGTCGCTGGAAAACATCGCTGCATATTCTTGTCCCAACGCAACCGTGGCTCCGGTTAGGGTTGCTACGTCAACCATAAGAACAGGGTTGAAACGCTGGCGGCAGTACCAAAGTGCATCAGACAGCATTAGTCTGCCCTCCGCGTCGGTATCGACAATTTCTATTGTTTTTCCGGACATGCTGGCAACAATGTCGCCTGGCCTTTGTGCTTGACCACCAGGCATATTTTCGGCCAGGGGTAGGATGCCGACGACATTGACCTTTTCTTTTTTGAGGGCAAGCAGATAAATAACACTTGCAACGGTGGCTGCGCCAGCCATATCGACCTTCATGGTCTCCATACCCTTGCAGTTTTTTAGGGAAAGTCCGCCACTGTCGAAACAGACTCCCTTACCGACAAGGCCAATTGGCTGGCTGTCGTTTGAAGCGCCCTGCCAGCGCATGACGACAAGCTGAGTTTCTCTTGCGCTTCCTTGACCAACCCCAAGAAGTGCGTTCATTCTCAAATCAGCCAATTGTTTAGTCCCCAGGACTTCGATCTCAAGGCCGGGAACGGCTAAATCCGTGAGTCTTTTGCTGAATTCCGAAGGATAAAGGGTGTTTGCGGGTTCGGATACTTGATCACGCGTAAAGAATATTGCGTCAGCCAAAAAGGCGAGTGCCTGATAGGCTGCTTTAGCACCTTCTACATCTTTAACGATGATACGAACTTGAGTGATCCCAGGCTTTTTATGTCGAGCAAGGTCTGTGTGATATTTATCGAAACGATAAGAAGCGAGGTGTACGCCCAGAGCGATATGAGCAGCCTCCTGGGGGCAGGAGGTGGGAAATCTGATTTCCAGTGTTTTTAGCCCAGAAGTTTGGACGGCATTATAGGCGTGCGCTGCTAGCTTTTCTAGAAGAAGAGTGTCGATAGGCTCTTTACGTCCGGCGCCGACCAGTATGACTCTGGTAGGGCCGTGGCGAGAAAAAGCGACAAGATCTGCCAGATTTTCGATGTTCGGAGTAAAGTCAACGCATTGAAGGGCGTTTTGAATGCTATCCTTAAGGGCAAGATCTATTTCTTCAGCTTCTGGTGGAAGGACAGTGTCCTCAAACGAAAGAAAAGCAAGTGCCGACGGTGAAGCGCTCTTTCGAGGCATGCTTTTTGAAAATTCGATGTTCATTTGCCCAAGATACTTGATGTTGAGGTTATTGTGCCAAGATTATGCACTCGGCATGTGGTGACCAGCTTGCGTACGCTTGTTGCAATGGCGGAAAAGTCTTTTGTTTCGCGCGACACTCTGGCGATAAGGGAGGCGACTTCAGTCATATCTGAAGGGGTCATGCCGAGCCGCGTGATCTCGTGGGTGGCGAGCCGTGCGCCACTGCGTCGACCGTGTACAATGTCTCCTGTCAGTGCACAGTCGGGTATAAGTATATTAGCGGCTTGGCATTTCCATTCAAAACTTTGTGCGTCTTCACCTAGTCTCAGGAATATCTGATGAGTTTGTGTAAAGTCATCGCCGCGCTTTATGACGTCAAACCCTTCTTTTGTCAGTGCATGGGCAAGGCTATTGGCATTTTTTACGGCGTTTCTGGCGAGTTCAGGGCCCTTTTCCTCCAACTCGGCCAGTGTTATGGCCAGAGCCGCGAACTTGTTTTGATCCCTGGTTTGCATCAATGCCGGAAAAGTCAGTTTAATGATACGATCAGCGAGATGGCGATCGTTTGTCAATATAAGTCCGCCCACAGGGCCGTACATGACTTTGTGAGTACTGATCGTGACGATATGAGCACCTTCTTCCAGTGGCTTCTGGAAGTTTCCAGCTGAAATCAGTAACCCCAGATGCGCGGCATCATAGAGCAGGATTGCACCAACGCTATCTGCAATTTCACGTAACTTTTCAACAGGATATGGATAGAGTACTTTGCTGCCGCCAATGACGATCATCTTGGGTTTTAGCTCTCTGACTTTTTTGGCAACCCAATCGATATCAATTTCGAAAGTCGAACCATGAGAGGGAATCTGACTAATCTCGGCTCCTGTCAACCCAAGCGTTCCAGCCGATTGGTAGCTGTAATTACCACCGGCATCCATGCCTTGGGTCAATACCCGGTCGCCCGGCTTTAGGAATGAGAAAAAAACCGTTGCGTTGGCCATTGATGTGCTGACAGGACGCCATTCGACATAGCGAGCGCCGAATTGTTTACGAGCAAGGGCGATGATAATGGCTTCAATTTCATCAATAAAACGGTTTTGTTGATAATGTGGAAAGCTTTTGTCTCCGGGAATGCCTTCACTGAGGCGTGTTGCCATATCGGTTGCAAGAAGTTGACGGGCACGAGGTGAGAGAACACTTTCCGCCGGATTCATATTGAGGCATTCATTTTCGCGCCAACTGTCATGATCCTGTACAATCTGACAGACGTGATCAACGATTGCCGCGGAAGGCATTTGGCCGACCTTAGCTTCGATGTCGTGAAGAAATTTGTTCGACTTATCTGTGAAAACCATTGCTCTTTAATTGCTTTGTATCAAGTGACAGCCCATAGAGTGGTGATTATATTATCGTCTATCGATAATTTAGAAATATATCATTATTATTGTGTCTATACCACCTTTGAGGTCTAAACTTTCTTATATTTTGATTTTATAGCGAATTTATTACGAATTTGTTGGAAAATTACTGTTCTTATGAAAAAGATTGTTTGTTGACATAAAATATCGATTAACGATAATATAAAAACAATCCATAGACAAAGGGAGGGAAAAGCGGATGAGTGGTGTAACGGATATAAATCCACGGGTTATGCGCTCGGCAGTGCCGATGGTGGTTTTTGCGATGGTTCTTGGTGTGCCCTTAGGTGCTGTGGCTCAGCAGGGCGAGGTCTCGCGTGTGACCGCAGAATTGGAAACGATCATCGTGACCTCCACGCGGCGTGACGAAAGTATCATGGACGTTCCGATAAGCATGCAGGCGCTGTCGAGCACAGCTTTGAAGCGGCTATCTGCCCAAAATTTTGTGGATTATGCGCGCACCCTGGCGGGTGTCTCTTTTCTAGATCTCGGGCCTGGCCGGAATCAAGTTTTTATGCGTGGCATTTCTACTGGTCGTGATGTGAACACCGGAAAAGAAGCGACGGTAGCCATATATTACGACGAAATCCCGGTTACGGAGGGCTCGTCGCAGCCGGATTTGAAGCTTTTCGATGTAGAGCGGATTGAAATTCTGCGCGGGCCGCAGGGTACGCTTTATGGTAGTGGCGCGCTGGGCGGAACAATGCGTGTTATCACCAAACGACCTGTCTTTGACGTTGTTGAAGGTTATGTCGAGGCGCAAGGATCGATAATGCGGAGGGGAGAGCCTAGTGGCTCTGTGAATGGCGCGTTGAATCTACCCATATCCGAAAAAATTGCTGTTCGGGCTTTGGGTTACGGTTCTTGGAACGGCGGCTTTCTTGACAATGGGTTTACTGGAGAGAAAGATGTCAATTCAGATTATACGTATGGCGGACGTGTTGCTTTGAGTATGCAGGCCAATGAGCGGCTCAATATCACTCTGACAGCCTATCATCAGCAAACGCATTCAAAGGTATGGCTTCAGCAAACGGACGACTACCCGAACCTAATTATCAATCAGAGTGCAGCGGAGCCCCATGATGATAAGTTCACAATTCTGAATGCGGA
>JBBCIP010000259.1:0-6111 GCA_037189785.1 Alphaproteobacteria bacterium | reverse complement strand
AATGCACTAATCAATAATGACGTTCATGCGATTTGCAAGGTACAGATATGTCATTGAAGCTGTTCTGCTTTATCGTGCAAAACGGATATGCTGTCCAGGACACTATATGTCCAGGACACTATAAATGGGCAGTGATTTGGTAATATATAGATAGACTGGACTTTCATGTCGCCGGCCGATGCCATTGCGCATTCCATCCTGTTTCGTGACATTTTGATCTTGCTCGTTGCGGCGGTAACGGCCGTTGTGGTGCTGAGTAGGGTAGGCGGTAGTCCCATTGTCGGCTTTTTGGTGGCTGGTGCGGCGATCGGGCCGTTGGGGTTTGGTGTCATAACCGACAGTGATCGCATACACACTTTCGCCAATGTCGGTGTCATCTTTTTGATGTTCATGATCGGGCTTGAGCTGTCGTTCGAACGGTTACGGGCGATGCGGGTCGATGTGTTCGGGCTTGGGTTTTTGCAGATGGCGGTGACCATGGCCGTGGTGACGGCGATTGCCGTCCTGTTCCATCGCACCGTCAGTCATGCCGTGATCATTGGCGGGGCCTTGGCGCTGTCATCGACTGCTGTTGTGTTGCAGACATTGAAAGATCGCGGCGCCATGGCCGGCTTGATCGGCCGCAAGGCATTTGCGATTTTGCTATTCCAGGATTTGGCTGTTATTCCGCTGCTGTTCCTGATCACGATTTTGCAGGAGGACACGCCATCCTTGGGCTTGGCGGCGGTATTGTCGGTTGGGCAAGCCTTGCTCGCCATCGCTGTTGTGATTGTCTTGGGGCGTTTGATATTGCGCCCGTTGTTTCGTGCGGTAGCCGCAACCCATAGTTCCGAAGTTTTTACCGCAGCTTCGTTGTTGACCTTGTTCGGTATTGCCTCGGCCATGGAAGCGGTGGGGCTATCCATGGAGCTTGGCGCATTTCTGGCCGGCTTACTGATTGCCGAAACTGAATATCGTCAGGTGATCGAACGCGATATCGAGCCTTATAAAGGATTGATGCTGGCGTTGTTCTTTATCACCGTCGGCATGGATTTGGATGCACGCTTTGTTGTTCACAACCTGCCGTGGGTGTTCGCTGTATTGCTGGCAATTATTGCCATCAAGACGGCGGTTGTGGCGGTTATCGCGCCGCTGTTCCGCTTAAGCTTAGGCGCAGCGATCCGGCTTGGCTTAACCTTGGCGCAAATTGGTGAGTTTGCGTTTGTCATCTTTGGGCTGGCAGCCAAAAGCTTTTTGTCGCCCGATGTTGCCCATGTTTTATTTGTGGCCGCAGGTTTGTCGATTGCTTTGACGCCGGTGTTGGCAATGCTTGGTGAACGGATCGAAAAGCGACTTCAAAAGGATCACATCGTGCCGCCGGTCGAAAAGCTTGCGGCGGTAAGCAAGCGCTTGGAAGGGCATGTGATTCTGGCCGGATACGGCCGCGTTGGTTGGACTGTGGCGCAATTGCTCGAACAACAAAAAATTCCCTATGTGGCGCTTGATCTCAATCCGACCAATGTTGCCGCTGCGTTTGATCGCGGCTTGCCGGTGTTCTATGGGGATGCCAGCCGTCATGATATTTTAGAAACGGCGGGGATCGATCGCGCCGCCATTGTGGTGGTGACGATCAATCAATCATCTGGTGCGGCGGATACGGTAGCCGCGGTCAAACACCTTGCGCCGAATATGGTGATCCTGGCCCGGGCCCATGATCTGCGCCATGCACAGACACTTGAAAAATTGGGCGCGACCAAGGCCGTGCCGGAAATCATGGAGGGCAGCTTGCAGCTTGGCGGCCGGGTGCTGGAAGCTGTCGGTGTCCCCGAGGCCGCGGTCAATGCGGTTATTGCGGAAATGCGCGAAGATGATTACGCCGCCATTGCAAAAAGACGTGATGCTGTGCAGTGATGGCGTGTTCTGCCGTTGCGGATGTCAATGATCATTTGCCGTAGTCTTATACCGTCATGACCGGGCTTGACCCGGTGATCCATGCTCTTTCGGAGGTGATATGGATTGCCGGGGCAAGCCCGGCAATGACGGTGGCGTGTTAGAGTGTGGTGTTTCTCAAAACCCGACGCTTTTGCCTTTCCTGGCGCGGGTACCGCCGCGACCGGCTTTCGAGCGGCCATGGGGTTGCTTGCGGGTTTGTTTGGTGATGGCCGCCGATGTGATGCCGAGATCGCGGTCTTCCAGACGACGGAGTTCGTCGCGTAAGCGTGCGGCTTCTTCAAACTCGAGATTGGCGGCGGCGTCCTTCATCGCTTTCTCAAGCGAATCCATATGGGCGCGTAAATTATGGCCGACCATATGCGCCGTTTCATCGTCGCCGGTGTCGACGGTATAGTGATCGCGCTCACTGACGCTATCCAAGATATCGCCGATTTTCTTTTTAACGGATTCCGGCGTGATGCCATGTTCGGCATTATAGGCAAGCTGTATCGCGCGCCGCCGTTCGGTTTCTTCCAAAGCGGCCGTGAGACTCCGGGTCATGGTGTCGGCATAAAGCACAACATGGCCATCGACGTTCCGTGCCGCGCGACCGATAGTTTGCACCAGGGACGTGGTCGACCGCAAAAATCCTTCTTTGTCGGCGTCAAGAATTGCCACCAAACCGCATTCGGGAATATCCAAACCTTCCCGCAACAAGTTGATGCCGACCAACACGTCGAACACACCCAACCGCAAATCGCGGATGATTTCAATCCGTTCCAATGTTTCGATATCGGAATGGAGATAGCGCACAGTCACACCGTTTTCATGGAGGTATTCGGTCAGGTCTTCCGACATGCGTTTGGTCAGCGTGGTGACCAACACGCGATAGCCTTGGGCCGTTGTCTTGCGAATTTCGTGCAACAGATCATCGACCTGTGTTTCCACCGGGCGGATCGAACAGACCGGATCGACTAGCCCGGTCGGGCGAATGATTTGTTCGGTGAATACGCCACTGGTGCGTTCCAGTTCCCACGGCCCGGGAGTGGCGGAAACGAACACACTTTGCGGGCGCATGGCATCCCATTCTTCAAACTTCAGCGGCCGGTTATCGATCGCTGCGGGCAGGCGGAAACCAAACTCCGTCAGGGTGGTTTTGCGTTGCAAGTCACCGCGCGACATGCCGCCGATCTGCGGCACGGTCTGATGGCTTTCGTCGACAAACAGCATGGCGTTGTCGGGCAAATACTCAAACAAAGTCGGCGGCGGTTCGCCCGGCGCGCGGCCGGTCAGATAGCGCGAATAGTTTTCAATCCCGGCACAAGCGCCGGTCGCTTCCATCATCTCAAGATCGAATTGGACGCGCTGTTCCAAGCGTTGCGCTTCCAACAGCTTGCCGTCTTTTTGAAACTCGGCCAAGCGCAAGACCAGATCGCGTTTGATTTGCTTGACGGCTTGGTCCAATGTCGGGCGCGGCGTTACATAGTGGCTGTTGGCGTAGAGTTTCGTTGTTTCCAACACTTCGGACTTCGCGCCGGTCAAGGGATCGAATTCGACGATTTCTTCCAATTCGTCGCCAAAAAACGATAACCGCCACGCGCGATCTTCGTAATGCGATGGAAACACTTCGATGACATCGCCGCGCACCCTGAACGTGCCGCGCTGAAACGCTTGATCATTGCGCTTATATTGCATGGCGACAAACCGGCGCAACAAATCACGTTGATCGTAAGTCTTGCCGGCTTCGAGCAGAAGCGTCATCGCCGTATAGGTTTCAACCGATCCGATACCGTAAATACACGATACGGAGGCGACGATGATCACATCGTCCCGCTCGAGCAAAGCCCGCGTTGCCGAATGGCGCATGCGATCGATTTGTTCGTTGATGGTGGCTTCTTTTTCAATATAGGTATCGGTGCGCGGCACATAGGCTTCGGGTTGATAATAATCATAGTACGAGACGAAATATTCGACCGCGTTATTGGGAAAGAAGCTTTTCATCTCGCCGTATAATTGGGCCGCCAGCGTTTTATTATGGGCGAGCACAATGGCGGGCCGCTGCACGCTTTCGATCACCTTGGCCATGGTGAATGTTTTGCCGGATCCGGTGACGCCGAGCAGCACCTGATCCTGTGCCTTGTCGCGAATCCCGGCCACCAGTTCGGCGATGGCTTGCGGTTGGTCGCCGGATGGGGCGAAATCGGTCTCCATTTTGAACGCAATGCCCCCTTCGGATTTTTCCGGGCGGGCGGGTCGATTGGGGACAAAGGGCGCTTGCATCACATCACACAGACGTTAGGACCAGACTACAATAAAACAGGCGGCCGACCATGATGTCGCAAATACGGCATGGCTGATCGGCTTTGGCTAATATGGTCTCTTTTTGTTCTGTTTTAAAGGGGCAGATTGAATGTGCAGTGTCGCTTGGGCTTGTGGGTGGATTGGGCGTTAATCGCCTTTACGACCATGGCGGGCCACGGTTTTAAGCCAAACGGCGCGGGTTTTTTCGCTGGCGTCTTCCACGAGCCCAAAGAAATGCTCTCGCACCGGCTTGATGCCGACGAAATGCAGGATGTTCCGTTTAAAGCCGCGTATGGCATGGGCCAGGAAGAACCAGCGGTATACCCAGCCGGGCGTGCCCATGGTGATGAACAGCCGCGCCGACCGGCCCCGCAGCAAGCGTTGCGGAAAATTATTGTGGTTATAGGCGAAGGCATAGCCGGGGCGCAGTGCCTGTTCCCAAAACGCCTTCAAAAGGGCGGGCATGGTGCCGAGCCACAACGGAAAGATGATGACCAAATGATCGGCCCACCGAATCGCGTCCTGGGCGGCATGAAGCGCCGCAGGTGGTGCAGAATGTTGGAAATCTGTCTGCGAGCGCAGTATTGGAAAATCCAATTGAGCGATATCGATGATTCTGACGGCATGGCCGGCGTCTTCAGCCGCTTTGGCGTATTGGTCGGCGATGGCATGACAAAAATGGCCGCCGTTATCGTCGGGGTGGCCTTGAATGATCAGAATATGACGCTGATTACTGTTTGACATGCGGTCAGAATAACGCTTTGGCGCTCAATGGTCGCTGATCGTAATCAAAACTTTCAAGCGACCCGCGCTCTCCGCACTGTCTCGGGCTTCGATCTCAACCGCGATCGTCTAGCGTGGAACAACGCGTAAAGAATAGGGGATATAAAGCTGAAGCTCGGTCAATCCCGACAGTGCCCACCGGACAGGCTGACTTATACCATCGATTTCGACAGCGTAACCGGTGCCCATGAAGGCGGTGGTTTTTTCCGCGTCGGCGGCGATCAATTTGATGATCTCGTAGCGATATTGTTCGGGATTGACGACGCTGAGCGCCATGTCGCCCACAGGGATAAGCTCGGCACGGCCACTGACTTTTACTTTTTTGATAAAATTATCAAAGTCATCCAAAACGGTTTTTGCGTCTTGATGGCTGGTTTGCAGCGGTGTTTTCAAAAGAATACTGACAAAGTCCGTGTCTGTTTTGTTGTACATGGCCTTCAGCACGGCTTTTTTGTAATTTTTCAGATCGAGCGCCTCGACCACTGTGTCGCCGATGGCAATCGATATGGATCGGCCTTGGTCGGCAAGCTCGATCGTATTTTTCAGGGTTTGATAGATTTCTTCGCTTCGTTTGGCTTTGTCGCGGGTGTCGGATACCACTTGCACGGTGCGAATGACGAAATCAGCCGTTCGCCGCAAGGTAATGGCCGGAATGCGGGGGGCGTCGTCGTCCATATCATCCGCGGCATAATAAGCGCGTGTCTGGGCGGTGACGATGATCTCCTCCGCGTTATTGGCCCAGGCCTTTATACTGAACAAAGAAATAACCAGCGCAGCCGTCACATGGCGCCACATACAAAACTCTCCCCCGTTTTATTGCCCGATCTTTTCAAGCTTAGTGAAATGCTAGGACACTGACAATCCGGCTTAGGGCCAGCTTAGGGCCGGCTTCGACGACGCAGCGGATGGCGGCGTGGTTCGGAATGTACGGCGATTTTCTAAAAACATATTTACTATCAACCAGATGGTCTTTCTTCTACGGCTCGGATCATCACATGTTGGCGGGGCACGGTCTCCTATGCTGAAAAGTTATGACATGGGCGATGGAATGTTGCTTGAAACCCATAGCAGAGAGGCGTAGGGTGCAGCCGTTTTTTGACCAGTTTTTGGGCATTT
>JBBCIP010000258.1:0-6836 GCA_037189785.1 Alphaproteobacteria bacterium | reverse complement strand
AAACTGACCCTCACGACCGCACTGGCCGGGCTCCGCCACGAATTCACCATGACCGGTGTTTTCAGCTGCGCCATCAATCTGTTGATGTTGGTATCGCCGCTGTTCATGTTGCAAGTTTATGACCGCGTTCTGACCAGCCGCAACGACACCACCTTGTTGATGTTGACGCTTTTGGCCATCGCGTTGTTGGGAGTCATGGCACTCCTTGAGGGCATTCGGTCACGCCTTTTGGTGCGGGTCGGCAAACGGGTCGACAATTTGACCAACAATATCTTGTTCGATGGCGTTTTCGCAGCCGCCGTATTACGGCCGGGACTTGGCAGCGCACAATATTTCCGCGATATGGATTCGGTGCGGCAATTCATGACCGGCGGGCCGATTTTTGCCTTTTTCGACGCCCCGTGGACGCCAATTTATATTCTGATCGTGTTCTTGATGCACCCATTGTTAGGCTTGGTCGCTTTGCTGGGGGCCATGGCTATTTTTGCCCTTGGGCTAATGAACGACCGCGCCACCCGCGATGTGTTGCGGCAAGCATCCGATCATGCCGCTATGGCCAATGAGGTGATCGAACGATCACTCCGCAATGCCGAAGTTCTACGGGCCATGGGTATGGGCGACGGCATCCGCAAAGTGTGGCGGCGCTATCAAAACGAAGCCTTGCTCCAACAATGTGTCGCCAGTGATCGGGCCGGACTATTGACAGCGGTCAGCAAATCCTCCCGCTTGATCCTGCAAGTTCTGATCCTGGCCGTCGGTGGCTATCTTGCCATCCGCCAAGCCATCACGCCGGGGGTCATGGTCGCGGCCTCGATCATCATGGGGCGTGGCCTCGCCCCTGTGGAACAAGCCATTGGCGGCTGGAAAACCTTTATTTCGGCCCGCACCGCTTACAATCGCCTGAATGCCTTGTTGACCGCCGTGCCGGAAGACGGCACTAAAATGAGCCTGCCCCGGCCCAAAGGCGCGATCAGCGTCGACCGCCTGATCGCGGCCCCGCCAGGCGCCAAAGCCCCGATCATCAAGGGCATCAGCTTTCAAATCGAAGCCGGCGAAACTGTCGGCATTGTTGGCCCGAGCGCCGCTGGGAAGACCACGCTGGCTCGCTTGATTTTGGGTATTTGGCCACCGCGATCCGGGTTTGTACGTTTGGATGGGGCTGAAATTTACGCCTGGAACCGGAGCGAGCTGGGCCCCGCCATCGGCTATCTCCCGCAGGATGTCGAGCTGTTCTCAGGCACCGTCGCCGAAAACATCGCCCGTTTCGGTACGATCGAAGCCGACGCCGTGGTCGCCGCCGCTCAAGCCGCCGGATGCCATGACATGGTTTTATCTTTAAGCGATGGCTACGACACCCAGATCGGCAGCGGTGGCGCCAATCTGTCGGCCGGCCAGCGCCAGCGTGTCGGCTTGGCCCGAGCCCTTTATGGCAACCCAAGCCTGTTGGTCTTGGATGAACCCAACGCCAACCTTGATATCGATGGCGAATTGGCCTTGGCCTCGGCGGTCAACGCCTTGAAAGCCCGTGTCGACAAACCGACGGTGATCGTCATTACCCATCGCACCCCTATTCTGGCATTGATGGATAAAATCATGGTCTTGAAGAACGGCCAGATCGCCACTTTCGGCCCACGCGCCGAGGTCATGGCCGCGCTGGCCCAAGGGGCCGCCACCAGCCGCCCCGCCACGATCACAGAGGAGGCATAAGTCATGGTCGCCTTTGTCAAAAGCATGAAAGACTTTTTCATGACACCGGTGCCGAGCCGGGCCGAACTCGATGCCGCCGCCGGCAAAGACCCGTTTGCCGATACCCGGACGCCGATCCGCACCGGGTTGATCGTCATCGCCGTCACCTTCCTTGGCTTCGGCGGGTGGGCAACATTTGCACCGTTGAGCCAAGGTGCGGTTGCCTCGGCCAAATTGATCGTCGAATCCCAACGCAAGGTTATTCAGCATCTGGAAGGCGGGATCGTCGGCGCCATCAATGTCAAAGACGGCCAGGTCGTAAAAAAAGACCAAGTGCTTGTGCAATTGGAAAACACCCGGGCCCGGGCCCAGATGCAAATCGTTGAAGGTCAGCATGACGCCTTCAAGGCGCTCGAATTACGATTGCTGGCGGAACGGGACGGACTGCCCGACGTGGTGTTTCCCGCCGATCTTCTGGAACGCGCCAAAAGCAATGACGAGACCGCCAAATCGGTGGAAGGACAACGCGATCTGTTTGTGGCCCGCAAACAGGCCTTGGCCGGACAGACCGATATTCTTGCGAAACGCACGACCCAGCTTCGGGAAATGGTCAATGGCTTGAAATCACAAGCCGCCGCCAAGGCCGCCCAGCTCACCACCTTGCGGGATGAAATCAAGGGTTTGCAGGAATTGTTCGACAAGGGCTATGCGCCGAAGTCACGGCTTCTGGCACTCCAACGGGCCGAAGCCGAAGCTGAAGGTGAACGGGGGAAATTACTGGCCGATCTGGCCAGCGCCGACATGAAAATCGGCGAAACCCGCCTGGAAATCATCCAAACCGAAAAGAAATTCCAAGAAGACGTCGCCAACGAACTGCGCAACACCCAACAGAAACTGTCCGACTTGAACGAACAACTGGTCGCCACCCGCGATGTGTTGTCCCGCACGTCGGTGCGGGCCCCGGTCGATGGCGAAGTGGTCGGCTTGCGCATCCACAGTGTCGGCGGCGTCATCAATCCGAGCGACATTCTGATGGAAATCGTGCCGCAGAACCGTCGGCTCGTGGTCCAAGCCCGGGTCCAAACCCATGATATCGATCAGGTGTCGATCGGTGCCGAAACAGAAGTGCGTCTGCTGCCGTTCAAGCAACGGGTTTTGCCGATCCTTTTGGGTAAGGTTATTTCGGTCTCGGCCGACACGCTGGAAGATGAACGCACCGGTGAGCCCTATTACACGGCCAATATCGAAATCACCGACAGTGAACTGGATAAGCTTGCAGGCCATACCTTGGTCCCCGGCATGCCAGCGGATGTCATTATCAAGTCCGGCGAATATACGGTCATGCAATATTTGCTCGGCCCGCTGACCGATAGTTTCGCTCGCGCGTTTCGCGAATAAGGTGACAAAATCATAAACCCTTATGGCCGCGTCTGGGACGACAACAGGCGCGGCCAAACCGTATGGCTGGCCTGATGATTATTTGACCCCAAATGCAGCGGGACCCCCAAACCGATATCGAAACGGCCGAGCGACAACAACCCATCGATCACCGCCTCGCGGTCCAAACGACGGGCGGCCCGCAGCCCCTCGATCAGAACTTGGGTCGCGATATAGCCTTCGAAAGACGCGAAATCATCCTGGGATTCCAACCCAATAGCCTTCATGGCATGGCGATAAGATTTGGCGATGGGGAGATCACTATCCGGCGGCGGGCTGATATCGGTAATGATGACATCGTCCGCAGTCCCCCCGAGCGCCCGCTGCAAAGCATCGCCGCCGACAAAAGATAAGTTCAGATAAACCGCGCCCGGAAATATATGGCGGGCCAGACGAATAAAGCGGGCGTTCGGCACATATGTGCCGACCATGATCACAGCTTTGATCGGCCGACGGGCTTCGATCAATGTAATAAGCCCGCTTTCCACACTGACACTGGATCGGGCATAGCGCCCATGAGGAAGGTGTCTGGCCGCCTTAAACCCTTGCCGTTCCAGGGCCGCCACGGCCCCGGCATAACCGTCGTCGCCAAAGGCGTCGTCTTGCGTGAAAAACGCAATATCGTTGGGATCGATGCCGCGGCTTAACAACAGCTCGACCATACTCTTTGTTTCTTCGGCATAACTGGCGCGGACGTTGATAATATAGCGATCCGGCGGTGTCGGGCGGAGTAAAGCGGCCCCACTCATCGGCGCAAAAAACAACACCCGTTCAGCCCGGGCAATGGGGATCGTTTCCCGCGCGGTCGGTGTCCCGACACTGCCCATCACCACCAACACCTTATGATCGTGAATCAACCGCCGCATATTGGCCGCTGCCGTCGGCGGATGATAGGAATCGTCCAAGGCAAGCAATCGTAAGCGGTGGCCGCCGATACCGCCCGACCGATTGGCTTCGGCCAAACCGGCTTCAATACCCCACTTCATCGACTGGCCGAGCGTTTTTGAAGGACCGCTTAACGGTGCCGACATGCCGATGACGATATCGCTTTTGGCTCGGACAACAACCGCTGGATCAGCCAGCGCCGCCGATATCGCGGCCAGCGACAGCACTACAATAAAAGTAAACCAAGCCAGTCTGACCATCGTTCGTCCGTGTGTTCATAAAACCATGGATAAAACGATCAGAGCAGCATCGCTGTGACATCAGCGCCGCGAAAATCATAGGGTCATGGGAATTATAAGGTCATGGAAATCATAGGGTCATGGGGAAAGGATGACCTTAAACGGTCTGAAAGGCCCAACGGATGCTATGAGTGTCGCCACTCATCCGGCCCGACAAGACAATTTGTTTGGCTGGGCGCGGCATTGCCGGAATACCGAAATAAAGACTGTCTTCGAGCGTAATTTTACCGCCGACGGCAATAAACCGCACCAACCGCCCGGAACTGAGCCGCAATTGCACCCCCTCATCAGCCCCCAGAAAGCGAGCCGTGATATCCGGATGCAAATGGAAGCGGAGATCATAGGGCAAGGTGCGGCGCCGCCCCGTCTCCAGGGCTTCCAGAGTGTCTTCGCCCCTAAAATCGACGCCGTCGGCACTGAGGAAAAAGCGCCGCCGATGGGTCAGCCCATAGCGGCGGCCATAACCGTCGTGGCTGACATCGACCAAAAGCGCGCCATCATCGCCATCCTGGCGTTCTGTTTGCACCAGCGTCGGACCATCGCCCAACTGACCGTTGGAGAGAAGCTGGCTGCTGTGGGTATCGTTGATGATCAAGGTCGAATGGGCCGCCGTGGCCCGGGTCGTCTTATTAAGATCACCCCCGGTTCCGAGACCAAGGGTTGCCGCCAGTCCATCCGGATCCGGCAAGGCCCGGGTTGACCCGCAATTCACCACCACCCGCTCACGCTCAAGGCTCATTTCAAAACTGGCGGTTCCGGCATGATGATCGCGGCTGTCCGCGCCCCGTGGTGGCGGCCCGGCATCGACAATGATCGACATCGGCCCCCGATGGAGCCGATGAAAACCGCTGTAGACGCCATTATCATGGGCTGCCATCGCCCCATAGGGCTCGCCGAGCCCGGCCTGGGGCAAGCCCTGCATACTATCGCTGCCGTTGAATTGGGCCAGACGACCATCGCCATGCAACACCGCTTTCAAAGCCGGGGCAATCCGATCCAAGGCCCGGGTCACTGCCTCGGCCGGTTGTTCATTCAATGCCGCATAAACTGCTTCGAGCAGCAGTAAATCTTGAAACACCGCCAACAGATCGGCCGGGGAACGGGTGATAAAACCGCCATCGCCCAAGACGACATGGTGTAAATCAAGGGCCAGCAACGATAGGCCTTGACGACTGCGGGCTTCGCCTTGGGGCAGCAACAAGCCGCTCGCCGTCAGCGCCACCAGCGCCGTGATCCGATCCCGCCCGGGCTCCATGGTTTTGACGCCGAGGCTGAGGAACCGGGCCTGGCGTGCCAGGCTGTTCAACACCCGGCTGCGATAAACATGGTCATTGCTGGCCAGGATCAACGGCGCGCAGGTCATCCAAGACAACACCCGACGCCCGATCAGCGCCGGTTCCCACGCAGGCGACGGCCACCGGTCAAAATGACCGGCCCAGGCTTTGATATGCGCTTCTGCCAAGCGTCGAGCCGCCGTGCGATCGGTGACAGTCGCCAGATCCCGCAGCCACGAAAAGCCATGGAGCCAGTGCCGCCAGCCGTCGCTATGAGGGGCGCGCCACAGCGCTTCCGGGGTCCAACGGTCGGTGACGACCGTGCCGGTTTCGCTGCCCTTCAACACCTGCCCGGCCTTGACGAACCGCCCAGCCAGAATACCGGCACCAATTTCCGTATCGCCGTCCCAGCGATCTTTCGGAACAGCGATCAGACGGATCGGATGCGGGCCGCTGGCAATCACAGCCGGCGCCAAAACACGCGCTTCAGCTTGCTTCAAGGCCCGCTTCACGGCCCACGAGGTCCGAGAAAGCAAGGATTGTTGCGGTCGTCTTATATCACTCATCAGTGGAACGTTTCTGTCTGGGCCCAAATCTGGGTCCATGTTTGGGCCAGAGTGTCTGGCCATTGTCTGGGGCGCCATCCGCCTAAGGTCGGTACAAAATCAGGCCAAATTCAGGCTAAATTCAGGCCGATCTCAAAGAAAACCAAAGCCGATGCGGGCTATGGTTTAGCAGCATTTCGCAACGCTTCTATATTGGCGGCGTAGCGGTCCGGCCCCCCGGCAAAGGTCGCCGTACCGGCCACCAACACATCGGCCCCGGCCGCCGTAATCGCGCCGATCGTGTCCACGGACACCCCGCCGTCGACTTCCAACATCACCGGGTGTCCAAGACTATCGATCTTGGCCCGTAACCGGCGAATTTTATCGAGCTGACTTTGAATGAAGCTTTGCCCACCGAAGCCCGGATTGACCGTCATCACCAACACCAAATCGATATCGTCCCAGACATAATCCAAGACCTCGATCGGGGTTGATGGGTTCAATGAGACACCGACCTTTTTACCCTGCGCCTTGACCAATTGCAGGGTACGATGCAAATGCGGCCCGGCTTCGGCGTGCACCGTGATGATATCGGCCCCGGCAGCGGCAAAGGCTGGGATGTAAAGATCGACCGGCGCGATCATCAAATGGACGTCGAACGGCAGATCGCTATGGGGCCGTAAGGCTTTCACAACTTGCGGGCCGATCGT
>JBBCIP010000257.1:0-24110 GCA_037189785.1 Alphaproteobacteria bacterium | reverse complement strand
ATAAGGAAACAGTTTATACGGCTCATTCTCAAACCATTACCCTTTTGCCAAAAAAAGCCAGCTCATTGGCCTTTTCCATAGTCGATGATCACCAAGCCGTGCGTTTCAGCGCCAATAGCTGGGGTGTACAATTTCATCCCGAATTCAACGCAAACGCGATGCGCAGCATATTGGACGGCGCAGAGGAGCGTCTGACAGCTGCCGGATTGGATATATCCAGTCGTCAAAATGATTGCACAGCAGACATAGAACAAGCTGGACGCCGATTACTAAAACGCTTTCTAGATCTTTGTAATATTTAACATATTTAAATATTCATCTATTATATAAAGTGTCGGGGTTCTCGCTCGGACTAGACAGGTCTGTCCAAAATGCTGTTATATTACCAAAAACCTAGATCGTTTACCTTATATAGATAGTGCGATACCGATTATGCGGTTTAATGAGTTGGCAAAACCCGCCGGACAAAACGATGCTGGATATAAGGCGATCGTCCGCGATTTTCTGAACGCCGTTCCGGAAGCCTTAGCCGTTATTGATGATGATGGCCGGATCATCCATTGGAATGATGAGTTTACGAGCCTTGTTGACACAGGAACCGACCAATCCGAGATCGATTTCAGCACATTGTTGTTAACAACATTTGTTGCACAGTACCATCATGCGCGCAAACGCATCACCACAGAACAGAACACGACCGCATCTTTTGATGCTGTCATGCTTAGTCAAAGACAGCCCCTGGGTGTGCGGTGTCGATTACGGCGATCCTCCGTAGCTGGGGCTGACATAACGTTGCTGTCATTGACAGTCATTACGTCACGACAGACGACAGACGACTCCTCCGATCAGCGTCTACATGATTTAATCGCTGGTTCAGTACAAGGAATGGTTGTTTATGGGCATCATAAGCCACTTTTTTGTACAGATTTATTTGCCCAATTATTTGGGTATGCAAGCCCTGCCGATTTCCTGACAAATGGTCCCAAACAAGAATATGAGCTTCTTGTCGAGGATCATCGGGATGCCTTACAAAAACTAAGCGAGGAGGCCGATCAATCGGCCTTTGAACTTGATGAGCATTTCGAGTTGCGCGCCTTACGCCGGAATGGTGAGGAAATTTGGGTCGACCTTAGACGACGGGCCATTACATGGAATGGCCAATATGCGCATATGATCACTGTCTATGACATTACACGGCGCAAAAAAGTCGAACTCCGATTTCATGAATCCGGCGCATTTTTGCAACGCATGATGGATGATGCGCAAGCCGTTGTTTTCTATGTCAATCGGAGTGGTTCAATTTTACTGAGCAACCGAGCCTTAGAAGACTTGGTTGGGGTCAAACGTGACGAAATCATTGGTCAACCCATTACCGATTATTTGCCGGCCAATATTGTGCGCCGACAGGCGCGTCGATTCCAGCGAGTATGGAATGGCCAAAGCGTTTTGATCAATCAAACACTCAAAGATGCTTCTGGCCGCCGCAGGAGTTTTTCTGCCCATATTGTCCCAGAAACAACATTGGATGGTGGTGTCCGCGGCGCTTTCATTGTTGCTTTGGATATCACGGAGCAAGAAGAGTCAGCGCGGGCATTACGGATTAGCGAACGTCGCTATCGGACCTTGGTTGAAGGATCGCTTCAAGGCATTGCTGTTTTGAAAGGAACGGAAGTAGTCTTTGCCAACGATGCCTGGGCTCGTATCCTCGGCTATTCCAATTTCCGCAGTTTCTTCGAATCCAGTCATGACCGCAATATCCTTACCCACTTGGATGGCCCGGAGGCGACTGAGCTTGAACGTATATTGACCTCGACGTCACTTCACAAAGGTATGGCCCCACGTGAAGTCAAGATTGTTTTGCATGATGGTCGAAGAGTTTGGATCGAATATCTCATATCATCCTTTATCTTAGGCCGCGAACAATTGATCCAACTCACGGCAGTGGACATTACCGCCCGTAAAACCGGGGAAATCGCTTTACATAATAGTGATATCTTGTTGCGTGGCTTGATCAACTCATCCAACGCATTGGTCGCCTGTTTGGATCGGGAAGGCCGTTATATTTTTGCCAACAACGCCATAGCCGATATCCTGGGCATACCGGCCGACCTCCTAACCGGCATGAAAGCAACCGAAGACAACAATAATAAAAAAGGATATTTTACCAGCGCACAAAACTTCAATCTGGCACTTAATGGCGAATCCATCACGTTCCAAGCGGAACTCCGCAATAAAAATAATGAAATGATGACTTTCGAATGCCATTTTAGACCACGGTGGCAACGCGAAGATATTGTTGGAGTATTCATTTTCGCTTTTGACGTAAGCGAGCGTGTTCGGGCCGCGTTCGAATTGAAGAAAAGCGAAGAACGTTTCCGCAAATTGATTGATATCATGCCTTACGGCATTTCACGCACCGACTTGACGGGACGATTGCGCCTGACCAATCCTGCTCATGACGCCATGTTGGCCTATGATCCTGGCGAGCTTACAGACCGCAGTGTCTGGGAAATGTTCGTGCCAGAAGAACAAGATCTTCAACGAGAGATTTTTTTCCGGGCTATGAGTGAGCGCCCGCAGCCATATCCGAACGTCGGTCGCTGTCTCCGCAAAGATGGTAAAGTCATCGATGTGCTCTTTTATTGGAGTTACGAATACGATGAAACAGGCGCTGTCAGCGGCTTTATTTCGGTCTTGACCGACGTCACCGAAGAGCTGATCGCCAAACGCGAACTGAAACATGCAAAAGACATGGCAGAACGTGCCAATATTGAAAAGTCACGCTTCCTTGCCGCGGCAAGCCATGATCTACAACAACCATTGCATTCCTTGTCGATTTTGCTCGGATTGTTGCATAAACCACAATCCACAGAGCGGCAGCACGAAATTATCCACATGATGGAGCGGGCTGTTTCTGGGTCGCAAACACTTTTGAGAGCGGTGCTTGACTTATCAAAACTTGAAGCCGGCGTCGTTGTTCCACGCTTTGAACCAATCCCAATTCAAGACCTGTTTGATGAAGTCGCGGCCGAACTTTCCGCATTGCTGGAAGACCGCCCCGTATCTATTCACATTGTACATAGCAGCGCCCAGGTTCGTAGTGACCGCATCTTGCTAAAAAGCATTGTTCATAACCTTGTCTCTAATGCCATCCGCTACACCCCGCAGGGAAAAATACTGCTTGGCGTTCGCAAACTTGGAGACAATTTGGAAATTCAAGTTTGGGATACCGGCAAAGGAATCCCGAAAGATCGCCAACAAGACATTTTCCGCGAATTCACACGATTGGAGCGCAGTGATACGGACGATAAGGTGCAAGGGCTTGGACTTGGGCTTTCAATCGTCGAGCGGTCCTGTCAACTTCTTGAGCATCCTTTGCGTCTGGAATCAGAACCCGGGAAAGGCTCGATGTTCGCCATACAAGTTCCTTTGGTTGTTTGGCGTGGCTCTCGTTACAGTAATCCCGCGATTTTACCATCGGCAGCTTATGAACCGCGCACCGCTATCATTCTTTTGATCGAAGATGATGCGACGACCGCACTCGCCACACGTCAATTGGTGGAAGACTGGGGCTACCGCTGTTTTGTCGCCCTGACCGAAGAAGATGCTGTTGCGTTGGTAAAAAACGAAGGGCAGCGGCCTGAGCTGATCCTGGCTGATTACAACCTCGATGATAACAATACAGGCATCGCTGTTGCCGAGATCGTTTATGGATTGGTTGGGAGAAAGTTGCCGACCATTCTCATTACAGCCAACGAAACCGACGAATGTCGTTTTGCCGCTTCTAGTAGAAATATTCCCGTGATCAATAAACCAGCCAATCCGGCCCGTTTGAGGTCACTCATTTCTTACTGCTTGGCGCAAGCCATCAATGAAGATGATGTCAAGATGGAGTAGGGGACCACGTTCAGGCCCCTATTCGGGTTCCATGCTGGAGGCAATCAGCACAGCCTGCGTTCTATTGGCTGCATTTAAGGCTTTAAGAATAGCCGCCACGTGAACCTTCACGGTCCCTTCCGACAAGCCTAAAGCCTCGGCAATGCCTTTATTGGACTCGCCACGGGCCAATAGGCGCATGACATCCATCTGCCGGGGAGTTAGTACTTTTTCGACGGCGGCATAAAGCTCGCCGCTCGGCTTGCGCATGCTATCGGCCTTAGGGGTACCGCCGGCCCGGTTCATCAAAGACGGAGGAACATAATTTCCACCCGCCAAGATCAACTTCAATGCACTGGAAATCACCGAAGGATTAGAAGATTTTGGGATAAAGCCGGCAGCACCTGAATCCATGACTTTTTGGGCATAATAAGGTTCATCATGGGCTGAAACGACCACGAGCGGGGTTGCAGGCGCCAGTTGACGCAACCGTTTAACCCCTTCAATCTCGCCCAGACCCGGCATCCGCAGATCAAGCAGGATGAGATCGAAGTTATCTTTGCTTTCAAGAACAGTCTGCGCTTCTTTGAAATCACCGGCTTCAACAATTTGTACTTTCGGCTCGATTTCTTGGAGGAGAAGCTTGCAGCCTTTCCGAAACAAGCTGTGATCGTCAGCAATAAGTACACGCATTGCTTTATGTTATCCTTATTAAAACTCATCCACCAGATTCAGAAACGCACTCAATTGGGTATCGCACTAATTGCGTTATAGCGCTGTTACGCAACTTAGTAAATTACCAGACGTCTGTGGTCTCTAATTTGTCTGCCCCCAGCCAAACGAAGACATTTATCGCACAGTGTTAAAGCTTTTTACGATCTTTTTCCATGATTTTGTCAGACCTCTGTATATTTATTTATACTGAGTCGAAAGAAATAGATTGGCGTAGTCATCAAAAGTCAAATTCAAAATTTCTCTAATTCATTTTAAAATTAAAAATCTTTAATTGCCATTAACTTAGCGTGGTTTTATAATTTCGGCCGTGGTTGGGGTGCGTACGAAATAAAATTCTATTTAATGGGGATGTTGACTAAAGCAACATTTATCCTAAATCTTTATACATAGTCTTATGGAATCAGTTTTGAGATAGACTGAATTCCATGCGCAACCACTACTCAAGTTGTTCGTGTACGTCGAAGATACTGTCTTCTGCGCTCAAAAACACGAGGAGGAGTTAGTTGTGTTAGAAAACTGCCGCCTTTTGATTATGGACGATGAAAACGAAATTCGGCAACTCATCCGCCAAGTGGCTGAGGATGCCGGGTACGAAGTGAAACATGCAGAGTCCGAGGCGGAATTCAAAACGCTTTATAAGTCGTTTGCCCCTACCTTTATTTTTATGGATCTCGTCATGCCCGACATAAATAGCATGAACTTGGTTCGATATCTTGCTGATATACAATCAAAATCCAAAATTGTCGTTATGAGTGGGTATGGTCAGGACTACGTCTCCAACGTAAGCCGACTCGCATCCCGCGTTGGTCTCCCTAACATTATTGGCCTGAATAAGCCGTTTTCACTCAAGACACTGCGCGATCTACTAGAATTTAGGTAGAGCTGAATACAATTCTATTGGTATTTACATTTAGACACCACTTCTTAACCCTTTGATTCATCTACAAACAATGAACATTGATGCATTTCTGCCACAATGTGGTAGAACTTATTGATTACTGCTCGTATCGTGTGTCGAGTACGGCGTGTTTGTCGCTTTGATGTGATCGCGGGATGGATCAACGTTTGTTACCTAAGGCCAGCATTTCGACCCGTCATCGGTTAAAGGTTTGGGCCCATAAAGTCGGTCTATGGAACAAGCTTGCTATAGGGCTTGTGTTCGCTGTGACCTTGGCGGCGTTGGCCACCTATCTTTTGCTTGGTCAATCCGATCCGGCCAATCCCAAACCTAAAACGCTGTATGTATTGCTGGTGGTCAATTTGGCTCTGGCTTTACCGCTGGGGGCTTTGATTGCGCGCCTTCTGGTCCAGCTTTTTTCAGCGCGCCGCAGCGGGTTAGCTGGGGCACGATTGCATGGCCGCATGGTGGCCTTGTTCAGCCTGATCGCCATTACTCCAACAATTATCATGGCTGTTTTTACTTTGTTCTTCTTTGAAGAAGGCTTGCAATCGTGGTTCAGCGATAAAGTGCGAACCATGGTGCGTAACGCCACAAGTGTGGCTGAGGCTTATATTGAAGAGCACCAGAAAGTCATCAAAGCCGATATTCTCGGCATGGCCAATGATTTGAATGCATCGGCCTCGGTGCTGTCTGAAAACCGCCAATTGCTCGAGCAATCTCTGACCTTGCAAGCCCGCATGCTGTCGCTGTCAGAAGCGATTATTTTTGATGGCTTGGGCCGACCGATTGTGCGCGCCAATGCTGAATTCACCCTAGGCGGCGACCCATTCCCCAAAGACGCGCTGACTCGCGCCGCCGATGGTCGCCCTTTGATTTTGGCCAGTGAAGATGACGACCGGGTGCGGGCGTTGGTAAAGTTGGACCGCTTTTTTGACGCTTATTTGTATATCAGCCGCTATGTTGACCCGCGCGCCCTGGCCCTGGTTTACCAAACCCGAACGGCAACCACAGAGTACGAACAATTGGCCATTAATTTGTCCAATTACCGGCTGTTGTTCAATCTGACCTATATAGGCGTCGCCTTTATCATTCTTTTGACCGCTATTTTAGCGGGTCTTTGGGTTGCCAATCGCCTGGCGACCCCGATCGCGGCTCTGGTCATGGCCGCCGAACGGGTACGGCAAGGCGATTTTTCGGCCCGGGTTCCGGTGCAGAACGCCTATGATGAGCTCGGTATCCTAACGCGGTCGTTCAACCGCATGACGTCTCAGATCAAAGCCCAACGTGATGCTTTGGTGGAAACCAATCACCAGCTTGAAGATCGCCGTCGTTTTACCGAAGCCGTGCTGTATGGGGTCAGTTCGGGAGTGGTCGGTTTATCGCCGACAGGTGATATTACGTTACCGAACCGCTCGGCCTGCACGCTTTTAGAATTATCGGAAGACAGTCTGATCGGGCGCCGTTTAACCTCCATTTTGCCGGAAATTACCGATTTGATCGATGAGGCCGAGGCCAATCCAAGTGTATTGGTTGCCGATCATGTGACAATCAAGCGGGGTGAGCTTGTCCGAAATTTTCTGGTTCGAGTGACGGCGGAACGAGAGGAAGGGCTTGAGGCAATCGAAGGCTATGTTGTCACGTTCGATGACATCACCGAACAAGTGGCCGCCCAAAGAATGGCTGCCTGGGCTGATGTTGCGCGCCGAATTGCTCATGAAATCAAAAACCCCCTGACGCCCATTCAATTGTCGGCAGAGCGTTTGCAACGGAAATACGGCAAAGAAATATCGACCGATCCACAAATATTCAAACAGTGTACAGATACGATTATTCGGCAAGTTGGGGATCTTCGATCCATTGTCGATGAGTTTTCGGCTTTTGCCAGAATGCCGACGGCTGTTTTTGCCCCCGCCAATATTCTTGAATTGGTACAGCACACCGTATTCTTGCAAGAAGTCAGTCATCCGGAAATCAAATTTTCGCGGGTTGTGCCCAACGTTCCCGTGGAATTAATTTGCGACGGCCGTCTTTTGACACAAGCTTTGACCAATCTCTTGAAAAATGCCGTTGAGGCAATCAAAGGCGGGGAACGCACGCCCGATCAAGGGGAGGGTGCGATTGAAGTGACTGTGACATCAAACGCCGAGGAAACAATCATCACCGTTGCCGACGACGGGCCCGGTTTTCCGGAAACGTTGCGTGATCGGCTGACGGAGCCCTATGTCACCACACGGACCAAAGGCACCGGTCTCGGCTTGGCCATCGTTAAAAAAATTATTGAAGAGCATGGCGCCTCCCTTCACCTAAACAATAGGGATGGGAAGGGCGCTGATGTAACGGTTGTCTTTAACCATGCCACTTTGGCACGCCGCGCTGCAGCCGTGGCGAGCGATGGCGCCGCCGTCGACGCGGAGCAAAGTGGCATTGAGTTCAATCCAGGGAGAAGTTATGGCGCTTGATATTCTGATTGTCGATGATGAAGAAGACATTCGCGAACTTGTTTCCGGAATTCTCGCTGATGAAGGCTACGGTACGCGCACCGCCGGAGACAGCGATAAAACGCTTGAGGAAATCGATGCCCGGCGGCCGTCGCTGGTGATTTTGGATATCTGGCTCCAGGGCAGCAAGATGGACGGGTTGGAGCTTCTCGAAACCATCAAATCCAAGCATCCCGACTTGCCGGTTATTATCATCAGCGGTCACGGCACCATTGAAACCGCCGTCGCCGCGATCAAGCGTGGCGCTTATGACTTCATCGGCAAACCGTTCAAGGCCGACCAATTGTTGTTGATGGTGGAACGGTCGACAGAAACCGAACGGTTGAGACGCGAAAATGAAGTCCTGCGCGAACGGGCGGGCTTCGAGACCGAGCTGACCGGACGCTCCGCGGCGATCAACACCGTCCGCCAAACCATCGATAAGGTGGCACCGACCGGCAGCCGCGTGCTGATCACGGGGCCGTCTGGCTCTGGTAAGGAAGTGGTGGCGCAATTGCTGCACGCTCAATCCCGGCGCGCCAATGGCCCGTTTATTGTCGTCAATGCCGCCAGCATGGAACCGGATACGCTTGAAAGTGAATTGTTCGGTGTTGAAAAGGATGGCTCGGTCGCCCGAACCGGCGTTTTTGAGCAGGCCCATGGCGGCACCTTGTTCCTTGACGAAGTGTCGGAAATGCCATTGACGACCCAAGCTAAAATTTTGCGGGTTTTGGTCGATCAATCGTTTGAGCGGGTCAATGGCGTGAAGCGGGTGCAAGTCGACGTCCGTGTGGTCAGCGCCACCAGCAGAGACTTGCGAGCCGCCATCGAGTCCGAACGGTTCCGGGAAGACCTCTATCACCGTTTGAATGTGGTGCCGATCCAGGTCCCATCTTTAACCGAACGACGCGAGGACATCCCGCTGCTGGCAGAGCATTTCATGCGCCGGATCGCGGCTGTGGTCGGCCGCCCGGAACGGCGTTTCCGGGACGAGGTGATCGCCCGTCTGCAATCCTATGATTGGCCGGGCAATGTCCGCCAATTGCGGAACTTGATCGAACGCCTGATTATTTTATCCACCGATGACCGCAGCGAGATCACGATCGATATGCTGCCATCGGAAATCAGTGGGCTGGCTGCCGACGTCAGCGGGCAGGGCTTGGTAACGGAAGTTATGGCCGCCCCCTTGAAAGAAGCCCGCGAAGCCTTCGAACGGGAATATCTCAAAATCCAAATAGACCGCTTTGGTGGCAATATTTCCCGAACCGCATCCTTTGTCGGCATGGAACGGTCCGCGCTTCATCGCAAGCTGAAAAGCCTGGGGTTGGCGAGCTATGAACGCCCCAGAGGTCGATGATACATAAGGTGATGATCGGTCGGGTCGTTTATATGAAGTATAACCTATGAAAATCATCATTTGTGGGGCAGGACAGGTCGGTTTCAACATCGCCAAACACTTGGCTGGCGAAGGTCATGACATCACCGTTGTTGAACGATCTGCCCACCTGATCGACAAATTAAAAGCATCGCTCGATGTTCAGGTCACCCGGGGGCATGCGTCCCATCCGGATGTATTGGAAGCCGCCGGAATAGCCGATGCCGACATGCTGATCGCCGTCACACAAACCGACGAAGTCAACATGGTGTCCTGCCAAGTCGCGCACTCTCTGTTCAATGTACCAACGAAAGTGGCCCGTATCCGAGCCCAATCCTATCTTGATCCGGCCTGGCAAGAACTGTTCAGTCGTAACAACCTGCCGATTGACGTCATCATTTCGCCGGAAATCGAAGTGGCCCGCGCCGTTATCCGCCGCCTGGAAGTTCCAGGCGCCTTCGACATGGTGCCGTTCGCCGGGGATCGTGTCCGCATCGTCGGCATCAAATTGAATGAAGATTGCCCGGTCGTCGACACACCATTGCGTCAATTGACCGAATTATTCCCCAGTCTCAATACTGTCATTGTCGGCGTGATCCGCAATGAAAAGCTGTTTGTGCCGACCGGCAGCGATCAGCTGCTCGTGGGCGACCAGATTTATGTGACGTGCGACACCAAACATATGGATCGGACCCTGACCGTTTTTGGTCATGAGGAACAGGAAGCCCGGCGTGTCTTGCTTATCGGTGGGGGCAATATCGGGCTATTCGTTGCTCAGCAATTTAAAAAACAATACCCTAAAGTAAATCTTAAGATCATCGAAATGGACGCCGCACGCGCTGAACATGTGGCCGAGCAGCTTGACAATGTGATCGTCTTACGAGGCGACGCCTTGGATATCGAACTCCTGCGGGAAGCCAATGTCATGGAGACGGAAACCGTCGTCAGCCTCACGAACGACGACGAGGTCAATATACTGTCGGGGCTTTTGGCCAAACGGGAAGGCGCCTCGAAAGCCATTTCCTTGGTAAACAGTCAAACGTATGCGTCCTTGGTCGGATCGCTCGGCATCGATGTCACGGTCGACCCGCGCGAGACCACCGTGTCCAGTATCCTTCAACATATGCGTCGCGGCCGCATTAGGGGTGTACAATCCCTAAGCAATGGCCGTGCCGAAGTGGTTGAGGGCGAAGCTCTCGAAACCTCGCCTTTGGTCGGCAAGCCGCTCCGGGACATGCGGTTACCGGCAGGGATCACAATCGGCGTCATCATACGGGGTGAACAGATCATCATGCCGCGTGGGGCTACGGTTATCGAACCCAAAGACAGGGTCATCATTTTCGCCCTGGCCCATTTGGTCAAAAAGGTTCAGGACTTTTTCTCTGTCCGGTTGGAGTTTTTCTGATGTGGGCCAAATATTGGTCCACGGTTCAGGTCGCGGCTTAACGCCAGCCGTTATCGCCACGACAGAATAAACATCGAGGATAAACATCCATGCCATTGGCGAATGTCGGATACGCATTGGGCCGGGTTCTGTTCGTGATCGCCGTCGCCCATATGGCTCCCGTCCTCGTCGCTATGGGCTATGGCGAAAATCAAGCGATGTTTTCATTCGCCATAGCTGGCGTGATGGCCGCATTTGTCGGCGGTTTGCTGATTTTCACCTATCGCGACATGGCCCAGACATTACAAAAACGCGATGTTTTCATTTTTAGCGCGTTGCTGTGGCCAATAGCGGCAGTCTTTGCTGGGATTGCTTTCAAACTGACGGGAAGCGTGCCGACATACGGCGAAGCAATTTTTGAGGCCTTGTCCGGTCTGACCACGACTGGCGCCACCATTATCAATGACGTCGATACGGCAGCCAAAAGTGTGTTGTTCTGGCGCGCGTTGCTGTCCTGGGTCGGAGGCCTTGCCCTGATTGCTATGGCTGTTGTCTTTGCCCCGCTCGTCAATCTTGGTGGCGCCATGATGACGGCTAATATTTTACCCCATGGTGAAACGGGTGGTTTGATTGCCCGCATGCGTGGCGCCACAGTGCCGTTGTTGCCGATCTATGGCTGGTTGACGGTCGGCTGTCTGTTTGCCCTGTGGTTTGCACAAATGCCGTTTTTTGATGCCCTGTGTCACGCCATGTCGGCGATTTCATCTGGTGGCTTCAGTACACGGACGCAATCTGTCGCAGCATTCGATTTACCGCTCGCCGAGTGGGTTTTGATCCCGTTCATGTTTTTAGCCGGGATCAATTTCACCTTTCATTGGGCTTTGTTCAAAGGTCGGATCGGCCATTACTTCGAAGATCGGGAAGTAAAAGGCTATGTTTTTCTGATCCTGCTTGGGGCACTGGTTTTGGTTACCGGACATTTGGCCCTATCGGGTCCCGATCCTGACATCGACAATGTCTTCGATAGCTTGCGGATCGGCATTTTCACGGCCGTGTCCGCCGCCAGCACCACAGGTTTTATGCCGAGCTCGGCAGTGCCCTTGACACTCCTTGGCATTTTCATGATGTCGACATTGGTATTCATTGGCGGCACCACAGGTTCCACGGCTGGCGGTTTCAAGGTCATGCGGATCATTATTCTAACCCGCCATGCGTTACGAGAATTGGCGCGGCTCAGTCATCCCAACGGGGTTGTGGCTGTCCGTTTCAATCGTGGACCGGCTCCCGAAGCAGCCGTGGTCGCGATTTGGGCATTTTACACCGTGTTCATTGCAAGCTTGGCGGTCTTGACCATCGCGTTCACAGCGACCGGAACCGATTTAGCGAGTTCATTTTTTTTATCGGTATCGGCTTTGACCAATAGTGGGCCGACGATTTACAGCATGGATACGAGTTTTGCCGGGTTCCCGGCACTCAATGCCATGGCTCAAGCCATATATTGCCTTGGTATGATCCTCGGACGTTTAGAAATCATGGGATTATTGGCGCTCATGACACGATCATTCTGGCGCAACTAAAGGTCGCTGAAGTCGTTATTCATGGGGATGCAACAACTGTAGGGTAAACTGTGCCTGATGAGCTTTGCCGCGATCTTGGTTAATAGGCTTCTCAATAAAAAGTGTAGAATTTCTATGACATTGACCAAAACATCCCTTGCACCCGGGCAGAAGCTCCCTCATTTTATGCAAGTGAGGCTGCAAGGTACGTCATCACATATGCATCTTCACTATAACACGCTATAAGAGCCAACAACGACAAAACGGACAAAAACAATGTCAGAAAAAAGTCATAACCTGCAGGACGTCTTTCTTAACCACGTACGGAAGAACAAAACCTCAGTTACGGTCTTCCTCGTCAACGGTGTAAAGCTGCAAGGCATCATCACCTGGTTCGATAACTTCTGTGTACTGCTGCGCCGGGATGGGCTGTCCCAGCTGGTATACAAACATGCTATTTCGACCGTCATGCCGGCCGGCCCGATTCGTCTTTTCGATGAAGACGATGCTGCTGGGACCGAAGGCGACAACTGAGATTAGGAGATAGATTCAGGCGTGACCAATACCAAACGACCTCAGCTTAACCCTTCTTTGGCTGACACGCCTGATCTTGTTGCTTCCGCCCATTCGGGCCACCGGTCCCTCGTTGCGGATCGGACAGCAACCCTTGTCGTTCATCCACATGTTAAAGAACCACCGAGCCGGGGCACCCAGGCTCGGTCGTTTGAGACTGTCCGCCCCCAAGGTCAGGCGCCTTTACGCTTGCCTGAAGCCCGGTTGGAGGAGGCCGTGGCCCTGGCCGGCGCCATCGAGCTTGATGTCAAAGCGGCGACCGTCGTTACCCTCGGGCGACCACGACCCGCCACATATCTCGGAACTGGCAAAATAGACGAGCTCAAATCCCTGATTGAAGATCAGGAGATCACCCTGGTTGTCATGGACTGCGAACTGTCGCCGGGCCAGCAACGCAATCTTGAAAAAGCTTGGGGTGCCAAGGTTATCGACCGCACCGGCTTGATCTTGGAAATTTTCGGCGCGCGGGCCAAAACCAAGGAAGGGCGGCTTCAGGTCGAATTGGCTCATCTGAATTATCAAAAAAGCCGCCTGGTTCGGTCCTGGACCCACTTGGAACGGCAACGTGGGGGCTTCGGCTTCTTGGGTGGCCCTGGGGAAACCCAGCTCGAAGTCGACCGCCGGATGATCGAAGACCGCATTTGGCGCATTAAGAAGGCCTTGGAAACCGTTGTTCGGACTCGGGGGTTACACCGCCGGGCCCGCCAAAAAGTGCCGTATCCGGTCGTCGCTTTGGTCGGGTATACCAATGCTGGCAAATCAACGCTGTTCAACCACCTGACCAAGGCCGAGGTTATGGCCGAGGATATGTTGTTCGCGACCCTGGACCCGACCATGCGCCGGGTCAAACTGCCATCTGGGCGGGCCATTATTCTGTCCGACACCGTGGGGTTCGTATCCAGCCTTCCGACCCACTTGGTCGCGGCGTTCCGCGCCACCCTTGAAGAAGTGGTCGAAGCCGATGTGATCGTTCACGTCCGTGACAGCGCCACACCTGAAACCGATGCGCAGCGGGACGACGTGTTGGAGATCCTGAAAAGCCTGGATGTCGAAGACGGCGACGACACCGCCTTGATCGAAGTTCTCAATAAAATCGACCTGCTCCCGGACGATCAGCGCCACGAAGAAACGGCGCGCGCCGGCAAGGATGCGCGGTCTGCCGCATTGTCGGCGATTTCGGGCGAGGGCGTGGCAGCGCTTCTCCAGAAAATCGACACAATTCTGGCCGAAAAAGATCGCCTGCGGGAGGTTATTCTCGATCCGAGCCAAGGTGCGGCTTTGGCGTGGCTTTACTCGAACGGTCACGTTCTGGCGCGAGAAGACAAGGCAGATAAAATTGTTCTCCAAGTTACTCTGGACGAAGCCGGTTGGGGTCGTTTTTCCAAGCTTAGCTTTTGACCAAGCTTAACTTTTGACCAAGTTTAATTTTTGGTTTTGGAGCGCAAATCTGGTCCCGCACCCTTGAGCCCGGGGCCGTTCTGTTCTATTCATGAATGGCTTCGCCCTTCACCAGAAAAGGACAGCATTGCCCATGTTGATCTCTTCCGTCCGCTCCTTCCTGACCGTCCTGGGTTTTTCTGCTGCGACTTTGATAGCCCCAGCCACCGCTACCAGCGTTTTGGCTGCACCGGCTTATGAAACCACCGCGCAGAACGCCATCCTCGTTGACGCCGTTACCGGCACAGTCTTGTTCGAAAAGAATGCCGATGAACGGGTTCATCCGGCGTCCATGAGCAAGTTGATGACCACCTACATGCTTTACGACCAGTTGAAGCGTGGTGCCATCAAACTGACGGATACGATGCCGGTTAGCGCCGAGGTTTGGCGCAAATGGCACAAGAAAGACGGATCGACGATGTTCTTGAACGCCGGTGATCGTCCGACGGTCGAGGAGCTGTTGCGCGGGATCGTCATTCAGTCCGGCAACGACGCCTGTGACGTGGTTGCCGAAGGACTGGCCGGATCGGAAGCCGGGTTCGCCGACTGGATGAACCGCAAGGGCAAGGAAATCGGGCTTCTGAACAGCACCTTTATCAATGCCAGCGGCTATCCGCATCCGGATCACTGGATGACCCCGCGGGATATCGCCATTCTGTCCTACCGACTGATTACCGATTTTCCGGAGTATTATCATTACTTCGCTGAACGCGAATACACTTACGGCAATATCCGCCAATATAACCGCAATCCAATTTTGGGATCGGTGACCGGTGCTGACGGCCTGAAAACCGGCCACACCAGCGAAGCCGGTTATGGTGTTGCCGTATCCGCCGTTCAAGATGGCCGCCGTTTGATCGCCGTGATCAACGGGACTGCGAGTATCGCGGAGCGCGCCCGGGAAGCCGAACGGATCTTGACCTATGGTTTCCGCAACTTCCGCGCCTATAAACTCCTGGATAAGGGCCAAATGGTCGAAGAAGCCCCGGTGTGGCTCGGCGACCAAGAAACGATCCCCTTGGTGGCCGGTCGTGAGCTGACCGTCTTGATGGAACGTATGAACCGGGCCGATCTCAGAGTGAAGGTGGTCTATGATAGCCCGATCGCGGCGCCTTTGAAACAAGGCCAGGAAGTCGGTAAGATTGTCGTGACCTCGCCCAACCGACCACCGGTAGAAGCACCTTTGGTTGCTGGAGCCGCGGTTGAGAAAGTCGGCGGCTTCTCGAAAGTCGGGGCGGCTTTGAGCCATCTGTTGTGGGGAGCCGCGAAATCGGTAACGCCGAAACTGCCGGACCCGAACGCAACGGAGCCGGAAGCGGCAGCCAATTAACGGCCAGTAGTAAGGATCTGAGGCCATGTCGAGCCGCATTGAGCGCGGATGCTTTATTACGCTTGAAGGCGGCGAGGGCACGGGCAAGTCGACACAAACCCGATTGCTGGCCGAGCGCCTGAAACAACGCGGCATTGAAGTCATCGTCACACGGGAGCCGGGCGGCACGCCCGGCGCCGAAGCCATTCGGTCGTTGTTGGTGACGGGTGCAGTCGACCGCTGGCAACCGATCACCGAAGCCTTGCTCCATACCGCAGCCCGGGTCGAACATGTCACCCGCAGCATCCTGCCGGCCCTTGAGCGCGGCATCTGGGTCATATCCGATCGCCATGCGGACTCAACCCGGGCCTATCAAGGGGCCGCGCAAGGACTGGGCAATGACATCATTGATGACCTGACCCAGCTGGCGATCGGTGATTTTGCGCCGGATCTGACCCTGGTCCTGGACCTGCCTGTGGACCGGGCCTTGGCCCGCGCCCAGGCCCGCAATGCGGCCAGCAGCCAAGACGCTGGTGAGGATCGTTATGAGCGCATGGGCACTCAGTTCCACGAAACGTTGCGGCAGGCTTTCCTGGATATTGCCCGCAAAAATGCCGACCGCTGCCGCCTGATCGATGCGGATGGCAGCCAAGCTGATGTTGCGGCCCGGATCTGGGCGGCGGCCGCATCGGCCTTAGCGGTATAGGCGCGGATCAGTCATGGCGGATGGTGCGGACGATGATGTATTAAGCCCAAAGACGGCCGATTATCTGCTCGGCCATGACGAGGCCGAAGCTGATTTCTTGGCCGCTCACAGCTCCGGACGTTTGCATCATGCCTGGATGATTTCCGGCCCGCGCGGGATCGGCAAAGCGACACTGGCTTATCGTATTGCGCGCTTTTTGTTGACCAATCCGCCGGAAAGCGGCGATGGCGGCGGGTTGTTTGGTGACCTTATGCCGAAAGCCGCGCCGACGAGTTTGGATGTGTCCCCGGATCACCCCGTGGTGCGGCGGATCCTGGCGGGTGGTCATGGCGATCTTGTGACCATTCAACGCGGCACCATGCCCGATGGTCGCCCCCGCAGTGAAATTGTCATCGATGATGTGCGGCAACTGGGGCAATTTTTCACCAAAACCTCGTCCGAAGGCGGATGGCGGGTGGCCATCGTCGATAGCGCTGACGAGCTGAACCGCAATGCCGCCAATGCGCTTTTGAAAGTGCTCGAAGAACCACCCAGCAACGCCATGATTTTGCTGGTTGCCCATGCCCCGGGCCGGGTCTTGCCGACAATCTTGTCGCGCTGTCGCCGCTTGTCGTTGCGACCATTGGCCAGCACTGTCACGGAAGACTTCCTGGGACGTCATATGCCGGGGATCACAACAGCAGAGCGTCGTCTCCTGGCGAGCTTGGCCGAGGGCAGTCCGGGCGTCGCTATCAGCATTGCCCAGGCCGATGGCTTGGCCATTTATCACCGGCTCCTTAATTTCCTGGCCAATCTTCCACAAGTATCCCAGCGCGATGTTCTGGAAATGGCCGACAGCTATGGCGGCCGAGGCGGCGATGACGCGTTCCGTGTTTTCGGGCAATTGTTGACCGATCTCCTAAGCCGGGTCATTCGTCGCGCGTCCGGCGCCCAATCAATGACGGATATCCCCGACGAGGCCGAAGTCCTTGATCGGCTTGCATCCATTGCGAGCCTTGATCCATGGATCGAGGTATGGGAAAAGATCACCGGCTTGATTCAACGGACCGATGCCATCAACTTAGATCGCAAGCAGATTATTATTGCCATCTTGAATGATATCGCTGCTGTGACCAGGCTTTGACGGTCGCCGCTTTACACACGATCGATTTCCTTAAAACTTCTAGGATTACTTTATAAATGGCCGATAAGCCCGTATTTTATATAACAACACCGATATATTACGTGAATGATGTTCCGCATATTGGCCATGCCTATACATCGCTTGCCTGCGATGTCCTTGCCCGCTTTAAACGACTTGATGGATATGATGTCCAGTTCCTGACCGGGACCGACGAACACGGCCAAAAAGTAGAAAAATCCGCCGCTGCTGCTGGAATGACCCCCCAAGCCTTTTGCGATCAAGTCTCCGCAAGCTTCCGTAAGCTTGCTGAAGCGATGAATTTTTCCAACACCAATTTCATCCGCACCACCGAACCGCGCCATATCGAAGCCTGTCAGGCACTGTGGCGCAAGCTTGAAGAAAAGGGCGAAATCTATCTCGATAAATATGCCGGGTGGTATTCGGTCCGCGATGAAGCGTTTTATGGGGAAGGGGAATTAACCGCTGGCCCCAATGGTGAAAAGCTGGCCCCGACCGGCGCGCCGGTGGAATGGGTCGAGGAAGAAAGCTATTTCTTCCGGCTGTCCGCTTGGGGCGATCGTTTGCTCGACCATTACGCCCAAAACCCCGATGCGATTTTGCCAGCCGGACGGCGCAATGAAGTGTTGAGCTTTATCAAAAGTGGGCTTCGTGATTTGTCGGTATCGCGCACCAGTTTTTCGTGGGGCGTGCCGGTGCCTGGCAACGATAAACACATCATGTATGTGTGGATCGACGCCCTCACGAACTACATCACTGAACTTAGCTATCCCACTGTAAACGCTGACTTTCAAAAGTATTGGGAAACCGTTCACCACATCGTCGGCAAGGATATTTTGCGCTTCCACGCGATCTATTGGCCTGCGTTCCTGATGGCGGCCGATCTGACCCCGCCGAAACGGGTATTCGCCCATGGGTGGTGGACCAACGAAGGACAAAAAATCTCCAAATCGTTGGGTAATGTGATCGACCCGTTCGCCATCATCGACGAATACGGCCTTGATCCGGTGCGCTACTTCCTGATGCGCGAAGTGCCGTTTGGTCAGGACGGTGACTTTTCGAAAAAAGCCGTCGTCCATCGGATCAATGGCGACCTTGCCAATGATATCGGTAACTTGGCCCAACGCTCTTTAAGCATGATCGCAAAGAATTGTGGTGCCGCCGTGCCGACCCCAGGGACGTTCAGTGCCGCCGATCAAGAGATCCTGGGCGCTGCCCGTAACCTTTTGACCAGCACCCGAGATCTCATGGACCGCCAACAGATCCATGTCGCGTTGGAAGAAATCTGGAAGGTGATCGGTGCTGCCAACAGCTATTTCGCGGCCCAAGAGCCATGGGCGTTGAAAAAGACCGACCCGGAGCGGATGGGCACCGTGCTTTACGTAACGGCTGAGGTTTTACGCACCGTCGCCTTGTTGGTTCAACCGATTATGCCGGAAGCGTCGGGTAAGCTACTGGATCAATTGGGTGTTACGGCTGACACCCGTGACTTTGCCCATATCGGGGACGGGTCTAAGCTCGTGCCTGGAACGCCGCTGCCAGCCCCACAAGGGATTTTCCCGCGCATTCTTGTCGACGCCTAAGGCGTGTTGTGAAGTAGAGTTTTCATATGTTGATCGATAGCCATTGCCACCTCAATTACAAAGGCCTTGCCGAACAGGAAGCCGATGTCGTGGCGCGTGCCAAAGCGGCGGGCGTTGAGGTCATGCTGACGATCAATACACGGCTCAGTGAGTTCGATGAGGTCCTGGCGATCGCCCGCCGTCACACCAATGTCTTTTGCAGCGTCGGCGTTCATCCCCATGAGGCCGAGACCGACCAGTCCGAGGTTGAGGCCATCGTGTCCCGCGCCAAAGATCCTTTGGTGGTCGGCATCGGCGAAACCGGTCTTGATTACTATTACGAACATAGCCCGCGCGATTTACAGAAAGACGGGTTCCGCCGTCATATCGAAGCGTCACGGCAAACAGATCTGCCGATCATTATCCACACCCGTGACGCCGACGACGACTGTGCGGCGTTGCTGCGGGAAGAAATGGGGAAGGGTGCCTTTCGCGGCGTGATCCATTGCTTCACCGCCAGCCAGGCGTTTGCCGAGGTCGCTTTGGAATTGGGCTTTTATATTTCCATTTCCGGGATTGTCACGTTCAAGGCAGCGGAAGACCTTCGACAAACCGTGAAAACCATTCCGCTGGACCGCCTGCTGGTGGAAACCGACTCCCCATTCTTGGCACCGATCCCCCATCGTGGAAAGCAGTGCGAGCCTGCGTTTGTGACCCATACCGCAGCGAAAGTGGCCGAACTCAAAGATATCAGTTCAGATGAACTAGCCACCATAACCAACAGAAATTTCTTCACTTTATTTAACAAAGCTCGGTTACAGACAAGTTCGGAGATATCAGCGTGAAGGTCACCATCCTCGGCTGTGGAACATCAGGCGGGGTACCCCGGATCGGTAATATTTGGGGCCGCTGCGACCCCAGCAATCCAAAGAACAGACGCCGCCGGGTTTCCATATTGGTGGAGCAGGGGGATACCGCCCTTCTCGTTGATACGTCTCCCGATCTGCGCGAGCAGTGCTTGGATGCGAATGTCCAGCATCTTGATGCCGTGTTCTATACCCATGACCACGCCGACCACACCCACGGCATCGACGATTTGCGCGGCCTCATGCAAAACATGAAACGGCGCATTGATGTCTATGGCAATGCCCATACGTTGCAGGCGCTTCAGCAAAAATTCGACTATGTGTTTGAAAGCAAGGATGGCTATCCGGCCATTTGCAATGCCCAGGAATTGAATGGGCCGATCACCATCGGCAATATTCATGTGATCCCATTCGAGCAAGGGCACGGCAATATTATATCAATTGGCTATCGTTTTGGATCAATTGCTTATTCGACAGATCTGAATGTTTTGCCTGAATCTGCGATCGAAACATTACAAGGGGTCGATACCTGGATCGTAGATGCCCTGCGCTATGAGCCGCACCCAACCCATCCGCATCTTGATCTGACGTTATCTTGGATTGAGCGGGTGAAACCGCGCCGCGCAATCTTGACCCATATGACCTGGGACATGGACTATGAAGAACTAAAGGCAAAACTTCCGCCCGGCGTTGAACCAGCCTATGACGGGCTGGTTGTTGACCTGCCGTGATGATCAGCATCGACCGTAAAGTCATACCCTTAACAGCCGCCCAGGCCTGCGCTGTGCTTGCGGCCATGGGACACGCGACATTTACGGGACTTGCAGGAAAACAGCTCGCCAGCAATCCCATGTTTGCCACGGTTCCGTTGACGCTGATGGTCATAGGAACCTTACTCTCCGTCATACCGATGTCGATGTTCATGCGTCGCACTGGGCGCAGGGCCGGTTTCCTGGTCGCGTCCGGGGCAGGGATCATGTCCGGGGTCATCGGCGCCACCGCCATTTACCAACACTCATTCGTGCTGCTGATCTTGGCCGGGATGTGCCAGGGACTGTATCAAGCCGGTATCCAGTATTATCGCTTTGCCGCCATGGAATTGGTGGAACCGCAGCGCCGGGGACGGGCAGTAGCCACCGTGCTCGGTGGCGGGATTATCGGCGCCTTACTCGGCCCCTGGTTATTTACAAGTGCCAACGCCGCCTTTGCCCCCGTGACATTCATGGGGGCTTATATTGCTCTGGCCGTCATTGCGGTTATTGCGGCAAGCATCTTACTGACAGCCTATCGCAGTCCGCCGACAAGCCAAACTGTTATGCCGGGTGATCATCCCAGTGCACGGCCATTGCCGGTCATCCTAAAGCAGGCTGGCGTTATTTGCGCTGTCGTCAATGCTATGGCCGCTTTTGCCTTGATGACACTGACCATGACCGCAGCACCGCTCCATATCGTAGATTGTGGATTTTCTATCGATCTCGCGGCACAAGCCATTCAGTGGCACATCCTGGCTATGTTCATCCCATCGTTCTTTATTTCGGGTTTGATCGAGCGGTTCGGTTTGACCAATATTCTGCTCTGTGGTGCTGCATTATTCGCTGCGACCGGTGTGACCGGGTTGCTCGGTATCGAGCTACATCATTTTAGAATTTCCCTTATTTTCTCAGGGATTGGGTGGAATTTCTTATTTACTGCCGGAACGGCATTGCTGGCCGAACACTACTTACCCGAAGAACGATCCAAAGTTCAGGGATTTAATGAATTCCTGATCTTCGGATCGGCCGCCTTGACATCTTTAAGCGCCGGTGTGCTTCTGGCGTTATCAGGCTGGGCCGCAGTGAATACCACGGTGATTGTGGTTGCCGCCATCGTCTTTGGCACAACACTATGGTATAAATATCAATCATTTAAATCCCATATTGCATAAGATAAATGACCTGCGAAGGTGATCCAGGCTAGATATGGCAGCAACAGCCAAGCGGCCAATGGCCGGATCCGGGAAAATCGCCATATGGTCAGGGCCAGAACAATCCATAAGATGCCAATATGGGCAACGGACCACCCAAGCCAATGCTGATCAAAAAAGACCCAGCTCCAGGTAAAATTTATGGCTAATTGCAGCCAAAACAAAATAAGCGCTAAACGACGGTCTGGAGTTTCGGGTGTCCGCATGATCAACCAAACGGATAGTCCCATAAACGCGTAAAGGCATGGCCAGACCACACCAAACGTCCAGCTGGGCGGATTGAGCGGTGATTTTAATAAAGCGTCATACCAAGGACTAGGGCCGGATCCGCTGATCAGTGACGATAATACGCCGACCGCCATACAGAAAATAATAAGGATAAAAAGACCCACGGGACGAGCGAGGATACGAGAACCTGCGAGGCGTTCCAAGGCGATCTCCATTAAAACGAAATCTAAGAGGCAATATGAGCGGGATGAGCGGGTTCAGGAAACGTTAGAAGTATGCGATTGGTTTCAAAAGATAAAAACCATAAATAAAAATTTTCCATAATATATATTATGCGACAAATGGAATAATGGACAAGACGAGGCCTAGGCTTACAATTTGTCACCCTCGTTCAGGAAAACGGTTTTATATACCGGCCCCCAAATCAAAGAAGTCTTGCGCCGGATTGGTCATATCGACCTTGGATGTCAGGTGCTTCACCAAACGTGTGACCTGAACAGAAATTTCAGGCACCGCCGTAATTTCCCACCACGCCGCCCGTGTCAGCGGCCCCAATGCGAATAAGCTATCGGAGCAATGCCCAAGCTTGTCGATCACATGTGCATCATAGGTTTCGATCCCGAGCCCAAGTTTATCGGGCGTCACCAACCCACGGTCGCGAAGATCGGCATAAAGCGGAAATCCCATCTCGGCAAAATCACTGCGTGGTCCGGTGCAGTTGATGACCCGCGCTGCCGAGATCTCCAGACTGTCGTGGCCATGGCGCGGCTTGACTTTGACCTTCAACCGATCGCCGGATCGTACGTAACCATAAAGCCGTCCGGCCATCACCGTGAGATCGCCCTGCTCCCGCAAAGCCTGCACCGCGTTAAAGATCCGTGGCGCCAGTCGATGCCGGTGAACATCCCAATATGGTCGCGCGTGACACAGAAATTGTTTGCGCTCGCGGTCTGACCAAGCGGCCCATATCTGCGGCACAAATGGCCGCATCGCATCCATCACACGCTGCCACGGTATTTTCTGGCGCATTGCCTGATTAATATTGGCGCGTAATTCTTGAAAAAGGTTTAGCGGTGATCGTGGCTCATTAGATGTGAGGAAGGCTGGCCAGCCACCACCATCTTGATGACAATTCGGCAGCAAACCACGCCGCGACACCATCCATATATGCCCCTGATGGCCCCGTTTTCGGAGTTTTAAGGCAATATCGATCGCCGTCAAACCAGTGCCGATCAGCAAAACAGGGGCATCGTGCGCCAGATCATCATAGGCTCCGGCTGCCCATGGATCCGGCACGAACAGCGCAGAATCCTGAAGCCAGACACTGTCATCGACCATCACTTTGGGTGCTTTTGGGGGCAGATTACCGGTCGCCAAGACCACTTTATCAGCGGCAATAGACCGGCCGTCTTCCAAATATAAGGTATAGAGCCCCTGCTCCATCGCGCCGCCGTTCAGCTGTAGCCGCGTCACCATACCGCGTATGCGGCGAATGGTCCCTGCCCGCAATGCCTGCTGAGTTTGTTCATAAATATAACGACCAAACAAATAGCGCGGGACAAAAGCCTGCGACAGGTCGCCGTCGCTTTCCTCTAAAGCCGGGACAAGCTCGGCGGCGTAATCGCCAAGCCAGCTTTCGAACGATGGCGAAAGCCCCACTTCCATGCGCGAAACCGGAACATTCAACAAATGGATGCTGTCCGCAGCCCCATAAGCGAGCCCCAGACCAGCGTTGGTTTGGCTCTCTACTAAGATCGGGATGATCGGATGCGGCGTATCTGTCTTGCTTTGGGCCAACTTCAATGCCAGCAAGCTACCTGTGACCCCGCCCCCCACAATTGCAATCTTTTGATACACATCGGGTTCACCGCAAGGCTTATGGGGACTATTCACTGAAATGGCCAAATCCTATCTACGCGCCAATACTGTTAAATGGTATCAGCCATCCCTAAACCCGAACAGACGGAATAAGCCACTTCACCCTAAATGTTGAAATTTAAACTTTTATGGCCCACAGGACG
>JBBCIP010000256.1:0-6349 GCA_037189785.1 Alphaproteobacteria bacterium | reverse complement strand
TGCTTGCTGTAGGCCTAATTCAGTCAAGTCACGGTGTTTATTATGTGGTCGGGACCTTGCATTGGAAGGCGTCTGGCATCGACACGCCGACCATAGGTCTGTTGTGGGCCGTAGGCGTGATCATGGAAGTGTTGTTGTTTTTGTTCGCTGGTAAATGGTTGAAACGGTGGGGTGTGATTACGACCCTGACGTTGACCGCATGCTGCGGGACCATACGCTGGTTCGGAACAGCGTTGACGACGGAATTATGGATCTTATTCGCGTTGCAAGCTTTACACGGCTTTACCTATGGCTTGACCCATTTAGCAACCATGGCGCATTTGGCCAAGGTCGTGCCGGAACATCGTGCGGCTACCGCCCAAGCTTTATACAATGCACTGCCGATGGGCATCATGAATGGGATGACGCTGGTGGTGACCGGTGTGCTGTATGCTTATTTCGACGGTTTTGCTTATTGGGCCATGATGGCATTGACTATTTTGGCATTATGGCCGTTAGCCTTGCTTAGACGGCAGACTGCTTAAGGTCCGTGAAGGCGCGCATAACCGCTTCGAACGGCAGCAGAACACAGGTGTGACGGCTCGGGTGTTCAACGACCGGGCCAAATACTGCGTAGGAGGTAAAGTGTTGCGGCCAAGCGGCTTCGGCATCACCACCCAGAAACGCCCGGATGCGCTCCAGGCCGCTCTCGCAATTCTGGGCCGTCAGGCCAGGCAATGTCTGGGCCATCAAGCTAGCGCTGGCCTGACATAAAACGCAGGCGCGGGTTTGATGGGCGATTTCGGAGATGCGACCATCGGCGATGGTCATGTCGACGGTAATCTGATCGCCACACAAAGGATTGCGGATGTTGGCTGATACTGTCGGCGCTTCCAACTTTCCAGCGCCATGGGCGGAGGCTGCCAAACGCAAAATTTCTTTTTGATACAAAGGGTCAATCATAGTACCGGCTATAGGTCTTTCACCAAAAGCTGTCCAGAAGCTTATCTCACATAGTTTTGCGAACTATGAGAACTGGCGCTCATTTTGAGCATGACGAATGACGTGTTCAATTTTTGGTAGAATTTTCGATTGATCGCGTCTATACCACTTTATAGTGATGGCTAGATGATTTGGTAGTGTTATTAGCCTTTGATATAGGTGCTATTTGTTTTATCAAAAAAAACGAATAAAATACGCAAAATCAGTCATCCGAAAGACATAGATAAGCATATAGAAGGGGTGCACTATCACATTGTTTCATCAGCTAAACTACCCCTATTCATGGGGGTGCGGTGTGCCAGTAATCTAAATTTCGTTGAGATTGCAAAAGGGCATACAACCAATGGCTTGGTGATCAATTCAAACTGTGGTAGTGTTAATCTCACGGAATTGGAGGGGTGCCGTGATAACGAGTAGTTGTGAGGGGGAAGTAGAAGCAACAGGCGTTGACGTTCTCGACGCAGATGCTTCCGAAATCTTGGGTGGAGTGAAGTGGTTCGATGCCGTAAAAGGTTACGGTTTCATCATTTCTGACGATGGGCAGGGCGATGTTCTGCTACATTTTTCCGCATTAAAAGAAATTGGACGACGGTCCGTGCCTGAGGGGGCTACGGTGCGTTGTCTTGTTGCCAACCGTCCGAAAGGGCGGCAGGTGGTGCGCGTTTTAGAAATCGATTTGTCTACGGCAGCGGTTAGCCCCGCAAATCGTGATAAAGCAGCGCGACCAACTGCAACGGCGTCTCCGGTGAATGATGGGGAAGCTGTGGAGGCAACGGTGAAATGGTTCAACCGATTGCGTGGCTATGGATTTGTTTCCTGCGGCAGCGGTGAACAGGATGTTTTTGTCCATATGGAAGTGTTGCGTCGGGCCGGACTCGGTGATTTGGAGCCGGGCGAGCATGTTTTGGTGACCATAGGGCAGGGCGAACGCGGGCTTTTGGCAACCACGGTTCAACCACTTAAAGACAGTAATTATTGAGTAATTTGATGCGATTTTGTGTAAGAGCTCAGACCCTTGTCCTGGTGTTGTGGATCACGGTCGGAATTGGCTCTGTTGCCTTCGCAGCCGGAGAAAAGCCAAGTTTTACTCCGCTGGTGATTGAAAGCGACGCGACAACGCAGCACACATTTATGGTGGAACTTGCGTTAACTCCGGAACAGCGACAGAAAGGTTTGATGTACCGGAAGTCCATGGCCGATGACCATGGCATGTTATTTGACTATGGCCATGAAGCGCCGATCGCCATGTGGATGAAAAATACGTTTATTCCCTTGGATATGGTGTTCATAGACCGCACAGGCGTTATCCGCCATATCCATAAAAATGCGATCCCCCACGATGAAACGCCCATACCGTCTCGCTATCCCGTGCAGGCGGTGTTGGAGCTGAATGGCGATATCACGACCCGACTCGGTATTAAGGTTGGTGATCGTGTGCGCCACCCCGTCTTTGTGGGGCCGTCTCAGGCGGTTCCTGAGCCATAGGAGCGTAATTAGAAAGTTCCTCCGGTAGCTCCCGGAGCGCTGATTATGCCGAGCTAGGCCTATGACAAACTTTCATTTTTTCTTTTTCAATATTCTGTTTGCCAAGGCGGCTCCGATAGTCTAGAACCGCTGAAATCCACGGTGCGGGGAGTAGCGCAGCCTGGTAGCGCATCTGGTTTGGGACCAGAGGGTCGCTGGTTCGAATCCAGTCTCCCCGACCACTTTTCCAAGACATTAAACCTGTTAAAGGTCGCTTCGGCGGCCCCATTCATCCACATCCCCTGTGCCGCGCTTTATTAAGATATTGACGGCAACAACCGCTTCCCAGCATCATTTCTCGTCGGCATCTGCCTGAGCGGTACATGTCGGGGGATAGTCGTGTAATTTGTACCGTATACGGGTAATTGGCTTTCCTGAACCTGTCTCACAACGAATCATAACGAAACGTGAGGGAGGGCGGGAGAAGCCAAGGGAGCGATGTGTTGTGAGTAAGCGGTTGGAGGCAGCAGAAGCTTATGCTTTGGCTGGGGTTGAGAGTGGGGATGCGTTAACGGGGCTGTTGCAGCAGGCAGAAGCTTTAACAACAAGCGGCCACGGGCGACGGGTTACGTTTTCCAAAAAAGTTTTCATTCCTTTGACGCATCTATGCCGGGATGTTTGTCACTACTGTACATTTGCCCAAGCCCCTAGGCAGGCCAAAGCGCCTTTCCTGTCACCGGAACAGGTTTTGGACATTGCTCGGGCCGGTCGTGCCATGGGTTGTAAGGAAGCGTTGTTTACCCTGGGTGACAAGCCCGAACTAAGATATAGCGCGGCCCGGTCGGCCTTGGATAGCTTGGGCTATAAAACCACTTTGGAATATTTGGCGGCGATGGCCGATCTCGTGTTTCGAGAAACCGGGTTGCTGCCACATTTGAATCCAGGGGTCATGACGAAGGACGAGATGACGGCGTTGCGTCCGGTGTCGGCGTCTATGGGGATCATGCTGGAAACGATTTCTGATCGGTTGTCCGAGCGGGGTGGTCCGCACTGGGGGTCGCCAGACAAACAGCCGGCCCAACGATTAGAGACATTAAAAGCTGCCGGAGAACTGCGGATTCCCTTCACCACCGGCCTGCTGATCGGCATCGGTGAGACGCGGGTGGAACGAATCGATGCGTTATTGGCATTGCGGGATATTCAGGACCACTATGGTCATATTCAGGAAGTGATCATCCAGAATTTTCGTGCCAAACCTGAGACGCGCATGAAAGACGCGCCAGAGCCGTCGTTGGCCGAGCATCAATGGACGATCGCCATGGCCCGTTTGATTTTTGGGGCCGAGATGTCGATCCAAGCGCCGCCAAATCTACAGTCCGGTCAATTGGAGGCTTTGCTGCGAGCGGGTGTTGACGATTGGGGTGGGGTTTCACCACTGACCCCCGATCACGTTAACCCCGAGGCGCCGTGGCCGCATCTGGATGATTTGGCCAGCGAAACCGCTGCTGCAGATCGCTATTTAACGGAACGTTTGGCGATAGGCCCCACCTACGCCAAGGACGCCGCCACTTGGGCCGAAAAATCTATGGCGACTGCCGTTTTGCGGCTGTCGGACAGTGAAGGTCTCGCCCGCAAGGACACATGGTATGCGGGACTGGGGGCGACCATCCCGGATCATTACCGGCGGTTGATTGAACATGCCGATCAAGCCAAACCTTCGGCACAAGTCGCCCGCATATTGGACCAAACCAGTTTCACCGAACAAGATTTGATCACGTTGTTTGCTGCCGAGGACGATGACTTTGCCGCCATAGTGCATCACGCGGATCGCATGCGGGCCAAGGCCGTGGGCGATACGACAACCTATGTCATCAACCGTAATATCAACTACACCAACATTTGCACATACCGCTGTGGTTTTTGTGCGTTCTCCAAAGGGCGGTTGTCGGCTGGCTTGCGTGGGACGCCCTATGATCTGAATATGGACGAGGTGGGACACCGTGCCTATGAAGCGTGGCAACGCGGGGCTACCGAAGTCTGTTTACAGGGCGGAATCCACCCGGATTATACTGGCAACACGTATTTATCCATTGTGAAGGCTGTGAAAGCCGCGGCTCCTGAACTGCATATCCATGCTTTTTCTCCGTTAGAAGTCATGCATGGTGCTGAGACCTTGGGGTTGTCGCTCCATGATTATTTGTCGGCGTTAAAAGCCGAAGGATTAAAATCCCTACCAGGCACTGCCGCTGAAGTTTTGGATGATGAGGTGCGGCGCATATTGTGCCCCGATAAAATCACAACGGAAGAATGGCTGAGTGTGATGCGAGCGGCGCACGCGGTCGGGATCCGCACGACAGCAACGATTATGTTCGGCCATGTCGATCACCCACGTCATTGGGCTCGACATTTGCTGCGCATCAAAAATCTGCAACAAGATACGGGTGGGTTCACGGAATTTGTCATGCTGCCGTTTGTTCATAGCGAAGCGCCCATATGGCTTAAAGGTAAAGCACGATCGGGCCCGACATTCCGGGAGGCTATTTTGATGCATAGTCTGGCGCGACTTGTTTTATATCCGGATATTATCAACATTCAGGCGTCATGGGTCAAAATGGGCCGAGACGGGATGGAGCTCTGTTTACAAGCTGGGGCCAATGACATGGGCGGAACGTTGATGGATGAATCAATCACCCGCTCTGCAGGTGGGGCCTTTGGCCAGGAAATGACGGTCAGCAATTTCACGGCAGCTGCACAGAGTATTCAGCGGGTTCCGCGTGAACGGACCATGACCTACGGCGACCGTGTGTGGGGACTTCAGCCAGCCGAATAACCAGCCGAATAAAGGGCAGGTGTTGAATTTGACACAACGTTGTCACTGAAATCCATTCAATAGGTCTGCTAGGGTGAAGCTATACCTGGACTCGGCGCGTGATGCGTCGAGAGGCTATTGTTATGTGTAAGGGTATTGCTGCAGCATGTTATTCGACCGTATTCCGGATGATATTGATCGAATATTTTTAAAGCAGCAAACAGCCGTTCCAAAATTTTGGCCGCGGTTCACGAGCCTGCCTGATTTTGTCGGGAAAAGGGTTTTGGACTTCGGGTGCGGATATGGTGCGGTCATATTTGAAATGTTGGCGCGTGGCGCCCAATCTTGCGTTGGATTGGATTTGTCCGCCCCTCGTGTCGAACGCGCTAAGGTCTACGCAAAAGAACGTGGGCTGAGTGATCGGGCTGAATTTCATACGGTGGACGTTCGTGCTTTTGATGCGGAACCGTTCGACGTTATCGTCAGCAAAGACGTGTTCGAACATGTTGATGATTTGGTCGGCGTTATGCAGGCGCTCACGCGTCTGTTGAAACCAGGCGGTCAGATGTATATCGGATTTAGTCCGTTATATTATAGCCCGTTTGGCGATCATGGCTGGTGTGGCGCAAAAATACCTTGGTATCACGCCGCAATCGGTGAACGTGCGGCTGTGGACCGCATCAATGCTCGCCGTGGAACAGCATATGGTTCACTTGAAGAGCTTGGTTTGAATGCTAAAACACCGGCCGACTTTCGCAGCATTTTCGACCAGCCTGATTTGCGTGTTCGGTCTTTGCGATATAATCCGGTTGAGGGCGCCGTGAAAAAGATCGCTGTTCAGCCGATGAATATTCTTCGTCGAGTCCCGTCGCTTGAGCGGTATTTCACGACTGGTGTGTATGCTGTTCTTGAAAAACAGCCAAAAGTTTTTCGTCCCAATATCCATGCGATATGATCTGATTATATCATCTTGCGGAGCATAATTATTTCTATGCATTGCAATACCGTTGGTTGCTCAGTGAAATTATTGTGACATTGGTGTGTTCTGTGTTTTTTGCTTGGTTCGACGCGTGACAGGTTATGTTGCATCTGCTA
>JBBCIP010000255.1:0-2845 GCA_037189785.1 Alphaproteobacteria bacterium | reverse complement strand
ACCCAAAATTCAAATTGTGAAGGCAAGACTCGTCCGAGTTAGACCTTTTCCAAAGCCAGGGCCAGGCCTTGCCCGACGCCGATACACATCGTGACCAAGGCCCGTTGACCGCCACGCTTATGTAGCCCACGTGCCGCCGTAATGATCAAACGCGCGCCTGACATGCCAAGCGGATGCCCCAAAGCAATGGCCCCACCATGAGGATTGACATGATCGCTATAGGGATCAACATCAAGTTCACGCAACGACGCAATCACTTGTGCGGCAAAAGCTTCATTAAGCTCGATCAAATCAAAATCTTTGATCGACAATTTCGTCGCCGCCAAAAGTTTGCGGGTCGCAGGAACCGGGCCGATCCCCATTACACGCGGCTCCACCCCTGCTGTCGCCATGTGCACAATACGGGCACGCGGTGTAAGCCCATAGCGTTTGACCGCGGCTTCAGATGCAACAATCAGCGCCGCCGCCCCATCGTTGATGCCCGACGCATTCCCGGCTGTGATGGTACCATCGGACCGCACAACGGGTTTTAATTTTGCCAACGCATCACTGGTCATCCCGGCACGCGGATGTTCATCTTTTGACACGATCACATCACCTTTACGTCCTGGGATCGTGATTGGAATAATTTCCTCGTCAAAATAACCGGTATTTTGGGCCTGTTCCGTTCTAAGCTGACTTTGCAGGGCAAACTTATCTTGATCCGCGCGGGATACATTATAAGCAGCAGCCACATTTTCAGCCGTTTCAGGCATTGTTTCGGTACCGTAAAGCGCGCGCAATGTCGTATTCACAAAGCGCCACCCCATGGTGGTGTCTTCTAGTTTTGCGGTCCGCGCCCATGCGGCATCTGTTTTACCCATCACATAGGGAGCGCGGCTCATGCTTTCGACACCACCGGCGATGGCGATATCCATTTGACCGCTGTTGATCGCGCGCGCCGCCGTGCCGACCGCATCGGCACCGCTGGCGCACAACCGATTGATGGTCACACCCGGAACATCGCTCGGCAATCCCGCCAGTAACAAAGCCATGCGCGCTACGTTGCGATTATCTTCACCCGCTTGATTAACGCAGCCCAAGAAAACATCTTCGATCACCTGCACGTCTAAGTTTGGGGTACGTTCTAACAAAGCTTTCAATGTCGCTGCGGCCAAATCATCGGGCCGCACCGGCGCCAAAGCCCCCCCATAACGGCCGATCGGCGTGCGAACTGCTTCACAAACAAATGCTTCAGCCATTATGAAAAAGCTCCTTGATCAAACGATGTTGCAGTCTTTTCTTTGACGTCACCCAGCGTCACACCGGGTGCCAGATCCAAAAGTGTCAATCCACCATTCACTTTATCGCACGAGAACACACAGAGATCGGTGATAATCATGTCGACCACCGCTTGACCGGTCAGTGGTAAGGTGCAGCGATCCAATATCTTTGATACGCCATGCTTATTTGTATGGTCCATGATGACCAAAACACGCCGCACACCGGCCACCAAATCCATGGCCCCACCGATGCCTTTGACCATTTTCCCCGGGATAGACCAATTGGCGATGTCACCATTGGACGCCACTTCCATCGCGCCCAAAATCGCTAAATCAACATGACCACCGCGAATCATCGCGAAGCTTTCGGCCGAAGAAAAATAAGAAGATGTCGGCAATTCGGTGATGGTTTGCTTGCCTGCATTGATGACATCAGGATCCACCTCCTCCGGATACGGAAAAGGTCCCATACCCAGCATGCCGTTCTCGCTTTGCAAGGTCACTTTAACGCCGGTGGGAATATAATTCGCCACCAAGGTCGGCATGCCGATACCAAGGTTGACATAATACCCATCGCGCAATTCTTGCGCTGCGCGCTCAGCCATTTGCTCTCGTGTCCAGGCCATTATTGCGCCTCGTATTCTTGGGAGTTATCGACCGTTTCGTGCTGCCGCACTGTCAAGCGCTCAATCCGCTTTTCATTGAGTGTCGATTGAATGACCCGATCAACAAAGATCCCGGAAAGATGAACCGTGTTTGGATCAAGGACGCCGGGCTCAACGATTTCTTCGGCCTCGACCACCGTCACTCGGGCAGCTGTTGCCATGTTCGGATTGAAATTGCGGGCCGCCTTATGAAACATCAAATTGCCTTCCGAGTCTGCACGCCAGGCTTTGATGATGGCAAGATCCGCCTTTAGCCAGTTTTCTCGTAAATATGTTTCACCGTCAAAAACCTCGGTTGGCTTGCCTTCCGCGACGACGGTTCCAACACCGGTCTTAGTATAAAACGCACGAATGCCGGCACCACCCGCCCTGATCCGTTCCGCCAAAGTCCCTTGCGGATTGAACTCCAGCTCAATTTGCCCGGCCAGATACATTTTTTCTAAAAGCTTATTATCGCCGATAAAGGACAACACCATTTTGCGGATTTGTTGATTGTGCAAAAGCATCCACAATCCATGCCCCTGATCGCCAGCATCGTTGGACGCACCGCAATTATTCGAAATGATGGTGAGGTCTTTCACCCCGGCGGTGTGGATGACAGGAATTAAACTTTCCGGGGTTCCACACAATCCGAATCCGCCGGACATGATCGACATCCCGTCGAACAAAACGCCATCCAACGCAGTTGAAGGGTTTGGGTAGATCTTAGACACGGATCAGCCTTTCCAGTTGAAGTTATTTTTGCTTTTGGTCGATAATCGCCTTTATAGTACATTATTGAACTATTAGAAATGAACAAAATCGTCAAGGGAGAATGCGGCAATCGTCCCACATCAGTCCTTGAATAAACTGTAGAAATAAAAGAAATGATTATTGATAATAATATGTTAGCATCCGAAACCGATAACACGCCGCCGC
>JBBCIP010000254.1:0-20232 GCA_037189785.1 Alphaproteobacteria bacterium | reverse complement strand
AAAGGCTTCGTTGATGAATTGCGGAAGAATTTCAAAAACTTTTTTCGTTTGCCCTTTGCGCATTAAATCAATCATGCGCATGTCCCACTTATAGCCTTCGTAGTTTTGCGGGTGTTCGCGCGACATGTCTTCGGGGACATCGGGTTCTTCATGAAAATGGTAATGACATAAAGTATTGGATGCTAACAACACGGCCCGCCGCCCGGTTTTTTCAATGGCGGCGCGTGTTGCTTGGCCAAGCCGATCCATTTCTTCCAGGCCTTCATCCAGGCTCAGGTAATACGGGGAATTGTTGGCCGATATACCAACGACCGGAATATCCCATTGTGGGCGGATCATGTGTAAGGTTGTAATCGTCCCATAATCAACGCGAAAATTTGGGTTGCGCATCATCTTGGTGGTCAGCCCTAGCGTGCGCCCTTCGGCAGCGCAGGCTTCGGCCAGCTCGACATCGACTTCCAAATTGAAATCATACCGAAACAAATTCGGGAAAATCGGATCGACGGATCGACCACTGAGCTGTTTGACGCCCAGAAAATGATGGCCGACCTGGGTGATCCAATGCGGAGAATGCACCAATAAGACATCTGGTTTCAATGCATCCAAACTTGCCCGCGCGCGCTCGTAAGCCCAGCGCAACTGTTCCCATCCGCCTTCGGATTTTGGCTCGTTTTGTGGTGGATTTTCGCCATACACCAAATGCGGCGGATGGGGGGCGAGAAATCCGGCGAGTATTTCTCCTTTAGGTGCCTGGGTAGATGTCTGGGTAAATGTTTGCGACATTGAACTACTCCCGCTCTGAAACTTGAAAACAAAAGAAACGCAACAGTCATCTGTTATTGCGTTGCTGAGCCCGATGATTATTTGTCTTTTGGTTAAGCTTCACCCAAAGAAGTGTAGTCAGAGCGCCGAAAAGAAAGCTAGACGGCAGTTTTATCTAACTGCCGCCTTCTCTCAAAATGTAAGAATAGCTGATGTTAAAGGGGAAAATTATTCGGTTAGAGGGGGTGGTGTAACGGGGAAAACGGGTAATATGGCCGCCGCCTGACTTAATAAAGCCCGGTCTTGTCCAACCGGCCCAACCACCATCAAGCCGACCGGTAGACCATTTTCTGCAACTCCTGCAGGCAGTGAGATGGACGGCAGCCCGGCCATACTATCCGGGCGTGCAAAATGTGTGTAGGTCGGGAAGGTTGGAACAGCATTGCCATTGACGACGACCATGTCGTCTTCGCCGATTTTCGCCGCCGTGAGCGGACAGGTCGGCATGAACAGTGCGTCGATTTGGTTATCGGTAAAGACAGCGGCATAGGCTTGCCGTAACAACGGCCAATCGGAGCCGAGCGCGTTGAAATAAACGTCACGGCTGATGCGACCCGGGCCCAGCTGGCTTTTCAATAGCCCCTGCACATCAGGGCTTGCCACGTGATCAGCAAGCCAGGCATAAGATTGGTTGTAATGTTTTGCGGCGAACGCAGCCAGGGCTTGTGCGGATTCGTAAAGGGCGATGGGAAAGCCGCAGGCTTCGTCATGATGAAACACGCGATCGAGTGACACGGGCAATAAAGTGACGCCCTGATCTTTTAGGCGCATAATCGCATCATTGTAGACCGCCGCGACAGGGGCATCGACCACGGATAAATCTTTATCCGATAAAATGCCGATCCGCTTCGGCAGGGCTGGGGTTGGGATCTTAACCTCGCCGCTTAATATTGCGTCGGCGCTGATGATGTGGTCGATTGCCCGCGCCATGATCCCGATGGTGTCGCGCGATGGCGATAGATTGATCACACCGTCACCCGGATAGCGACCGGTGCTGGGCCGAAAACCGATCACACCACACAAGGCGGCAGGGATCCGTGCTGAGCCGCCGGTATCGCTCACCAGGGATAACGCGCCGAGCCCCACGGCCAATGCCGCGGCCGAGCCCCCACTCGACCCCCCGGCGATCCGGTCCGGCGCATAAGGATTGCGGACGGCCCCGTAATGCGCATTGTTGCTGGTGATGCCGAACGCCAATTCATGAAGGTTTGTCTTGGCAATAACCTGATGCCCCGCTTGCCGCATCAGCCGCACAGCTGTGGCGTCATACGCCGGATATAAATCCGCAAAAGCCGGCGACGCGCCGGTTAAAGGCAAACCGCGAACCGCAATGTTATCCTTCACCAATACCCCGGACCCGTCCGCAATTTTCGTCGCTACGTCTGGATCGACAGAAATAATTGCCTTTAAAGCCTGGGCTTTTGTGAATGCTGATGTGGACGGCATATAGACCCCCTGACCGATCGGCTCTTAACCGGATTACGCTTTTATTTATTAAGGGGGTAATTTAAAGAATAGTCCATGATAAATTTATAGGCTAGCCGGCTTGGACGGGTTTCTCCATAATTGTGGGGAAACTTGAAAAATATCAGAATATTTTAGGGTGGTTGTTGTATGATCGTATTTCAACATATTGGCATCTTCAATGAAGGCTGGGGGTAAATTTATGATGAATACGCACGATTTTGTCAGTAACTTCCAAAAACAGATTTTAGAAGCCCCCAATGGCGAGGCGGCGGTTGCGGCATTACCCAATATATTCGATCGCGATCTCGAACTCCATCTCAATGGCGAAGTGCATGGTTGGGATTGGCTGGAAGAGCATGTGTTCGAAGTTTACAAACGCTTGAAAAATGTCGAGGTCACGGTCACTCATGCTGCGCGTGAGGGTTCGGTGCTTGTTGAGCGACATACCATAGATGCCATTGACAAGGATAGTAATGAGCCGTGGCGGATGGAGGTCATGTCGGCCTTTGATCTTACTGCGGACAATAAGATCAAGACCGCCTATGAGCTTGCCCATATTCGTATCGGCAAATATGAAGGCGGCTGGTAGGGGGGCGCGTGCCCCCATGCTTGGCCGCGGGCTGGTCACAACTCGCCGGGGGCGAAAAAGTCCATACTGACGCGCCACACGCCATCTATATTTTGCCAAATGACCAAGTAACGGCAATGCAGGGGATCTTGATTGCTGTCTTTGGGGGTGAGTACGGCGCGGCCAAGTTCATAGGTCACAGCATCGACTTCTCGCAATTCGACAAGTTCCAGCTCCAGACTTTTATAAATTGTTATGGCTACGTTGAAGAAACCCGCAATACCATCGCGCCCTTTTAAAAGAGGTGCACCGGGCGGAGACATCCAAGCGGTATCATGATAATACGTATCGAGAACTCCATTTACATCACCCGCGGCGAAGCGGTCCTCGAATTGACGGCTACGCTTTTCTATCTCTTCACTTAAATTGACCTGTGCAGATGACATTTTATTCTCCTCTTATGAAAATTTTTATAACTAAGATCGCAAGGACGTTCGTGATGAAATGATAGTTCATGTCAGCTTCATACGGTTGATGCGCCGACGAATGATGTCGTGACGTTTTTGATTTATCGGGAAGCCCCATAGCACGCAGGCCGAGCAAAGGAATAATCCTATCGGTAACAAACACCCAATTAGACCTAACGCTTCAAGAGCATTTTTGTCGTTCGCGCCGTTCGCGGAAAATCCCGCCGATTCCAATAACAAGAATGATCCGCCAACACCTATGGCAGTCGAAAGCTTCATGGCAAGATTATAAAGTGCTGTAAAAATGCCGGCCCTATGGTCGCGACTTTTAAGCGTATCGTAATCGATAACATCTGCCATCAAGGCCATGGGCAGAACATTGATGCAGCAAAATCCCAGTCCCATAAAAGCAAATATAAAGATTGCATAGCCGTAGTTGCTTGGGGGTACGATCAGCATCAGGGCTATCGGAATGATAAGCGCCAATAGCCCAAAGCTGTAGGCGCGGTGTTTGCCGCGGCCGTTCGCAATTCTTAACATAAACGGGACAACACCAATCGCAATGATATATAAAATAAAGAATAGTTCTAAGAATGCCCCGCGAAGCCCCAATATTTGATCGACAATAAAAACGATAACGGCATTTAAAATGCCGAGTGCGATCCAATTTAAGCACAACGCAGACAATAAGCGTTGAAACAATCCAATTTTCAGAATCTCGACATATTTCTCAAGTTTGAGAGATGCCATGGTCTTGACGGGGGGATCTTTCAGAAAAAAAGCAATGATAAAACCTGAGGCCAGAAGCAAGGTCATCGCGGTGATAGAAAAAACTTCGAGGATAGACCCAAGGGAGGCATCAGAAGCCAGGATGAATAACGGAAATGCGGCCGCTGTCAGATTGCCGATCATAGTGCCGATTTCACGAAAGGCAACAACACGATTGCTGTCTTTATAGCCGGATGCTAGCTCCACCCCCCAAGCAAGATAAGGAATTTGAATGACGGTCCAAGAAATATAAAAAGCCAATATCCATACGAGAAGGTAAAGAATGCCGGCATTCTGAGGGGGCATTAACAGAAACCAACAAGAGATAAAAAGCATCGGGATACCGGCCATGATCCATGGCTTGCGACGACCCATGCGACTTTGTGTGCGATCCGATAATACACCTACGACGATATCGGCGATGCCATCCAATATGCGCGCTGCCATAAAAACTATACCAACCGTGGCAAGACCTAACCCCTGTTCCCCAGCATAGAAGGCCGGCAGATAAATCAACGGCGGCATGGCGAGAATAGAAATTGGCACAGCAAGAAAGCTGTAAGCGATAAGATTTTTCTTAGAAACAGTCATTTAAGAATTCATATAAATTTATGGGATAGGGGACGCTTGGGTTATGGAAAAGTTGCCCAACCAGGGGATATGGAATCCTGTCACCGTCGTTTCATTGGTATGAAAATCGACGCAAGGGTAACCACCTAAGACATTCGGTAAAGTTTTGTCGTCTGGATCTAGGACAAAGTGATGGGTGCCGACCGGAATTAAGCTGCCCGAAAAAAACTGACTATTATATATGTTCAGTCGGAGCTTACCCGCCTTCAAGTCTAGGCTGGCATCGCCGCTGGTTGGCGCTTGATACTCTCCACAGTATTTTTCTAATGCACTGGGGGGCAGCGTTTGAGCAGCGGGTATGTTTGCCAATAAGAACGGTTGAAGCTCGGCGGGCAAGGGGGATGGCAGACTGGGGTCTGTAACAATAGCATTCCAATCTTTGGCCGGTCGCTTCAAAAGTGCATCCAGCATCATATAGCTCAGAATTTGTGGCGCGGGTGATATGTTGTTGGCATAAATAGCAACGCCAACACCTGCGTCTGGGATAATCGATGTCTGCGCCGTTGTTCCTGTCTCCAAACCAGCATGGCAAATTAGTTTATGCCCGGCAAAAGTTGAGATAGCCCAACCAAGGCCATAGGCTATGATCGGACTATCGGGGCAACCGAGCCAAACGGCGCGATCATTTTTGCCGATAACTGTTTGCGCTGAATGTGTCTCCCGTAGACTTGCTGGTTCAATTATTTTTTGATCTGCGTAGAGGCCTTCTTGAACGTGAAACTTAATCCAGGATAAGGCGTCGCGTCCACAAAGATACAGGGAACTCGCACCAAGATAAGTGTCTGAAAATAAATTTTGGCACTCAATATTGTCCCCGCCGTATTGCGCGTGACCATGTGCAACATCTGATAGGCGGTCGGCTCTACGCCCACCCGAGCTGTCGTTCATGCCCAATGGGTGAAAGATCTCTTTGGTGATAAACTCCAGAAATGTGCATCCGGCTACACGTTCGACCGCGGCAGCCACGGCCATATGGGCAATATTCATATAGGTAAATCGTGTACGAAAGCTCGCCAGGCTTGGTATAAATTGTGCGCGCGCCAACAGCGACTTTACTGAAATATCTGCATTGGCTCCGAACTCCACCAGCCCCAGTCGTTGTAAGCCTGTGCGATTAGCGCATAAATCGCGCAGAGTGGCATTTTTGCTCATCCACGGATCGTTAAAGTCTATTTCTGGAACGTGGTGTTTGATTGGATCATCCCAGGAAAGACGACCCATATCGACCAATCTGGCTACAGCGGCCGATACAAATGCTTTGGAATTCGACGCAATATTGAAAGCCGTTAAGTCTGTAACCGGGGCTTTTGTGGTCACAGACTTAACGCCATAGGGTTTGAGGTAGAATTTATCACCTTGCACAGCCGCTATGACAGCGCCGGGAACTTTGTAAAGGTCGAGTATTCTTTCAACCGCAGCATCAATAACCGGATCGAGTGCCGTCAATGCGAATGGTGTCATGACATGCCCTTAAAAGCGATATTTTGCTTCCACGCCGTATGTTCTCGGCGGACCATAGTCGGAACGATGGACGCCAAGAAACGAATAATCTCTAAAACGGGAATAAAGTTTATCTGTCAAATTATGGACCCATGCATAAAGACCCCACCCGGCTTCGTGTTCATAGCCGACACGCATATTGACGAGCGAATAGGATGGTGACAGATAGTCAGGTAAATTGTTTGGATTGCTGTATTGCTTGGCAACATAAGAATAGTCGGCATGAATAAGCAGAGATCCAGAATCCGTGAGCGGATAAGTATAGTCCACGGCAATATTCAAACTGATTTTCGGAGCATAGGGGAGGCGATTTCCGTCATAATGAATGCCCGGTCCGCCGCCATCTTTGAAGGAATCAAAGGTGGCATCGACATATCCAAAATTGGCATTAATTTCAAAGTTTTCAAACGGAAGTGCTGTCATTTCCAATTCAAAACCTTTGGTTGTGACTGCGCCTGCATTGGTTAGGGTAATAATAGTGCCAACTGATGTCGGCACGAATTGCGATACTTGATAGTCGCTGTACTTGGCGATAAAGGCCGAGGCATTAAAACGCAGGCGACCATCAAAGCTTGTTGACTTAAAGCCGATTTCGTAATTATCGGCAAATTCCGGGCCGAAAGACAACTGTTCGGTCGTTGATAAGAAATCTGCGTTCCAACCACCGCTCTTAAAACCGCGGCTATAAGTAAAGTATGTCAGAATGTCCGGATTGATTTTATAGGTAATACCTGCGCGCGGTGTAAACGCACTATCAGAATACTTGTCCTGGTAGTCGTTCAGCATAATAAAAAGTGGAGCCCCGCCAATAATACTATAGGTTAGGTCCTTCGTTTCATGGGTATAGCGTCCTCCGGCCGTGATCGAAAGCGCGTCGGTCAAATGCAAGTTACCGTTGATAAAGGCGGCATAGGAGTTTCCTTTGATGCTGCCCGGCGTTGTGGCCCGAAAATTCGGGAGTGCGAAATCTACGCCACCTCTGGCTCCATGATTGGTGTCGCGCTTTTGATAAAAGTAATAAACACCAGCAACGTAATCAAAGCGTTCCCCGGTGGGAGACGCAATACGAAGCTCTTGGCTGATTTGGCTATCTTTATCGAAAAAGTCGGAGTCCATGATATCCAGCGGAGTGTAATCTTCTTCCTGGAAATTCATCGCTTTGCTCCATCGATAAGACGAGATGGAGGTCAAGATGTAATCACCGATGGTATAGTCAATCGTCATAGATGCGCCAAACAATTCTCGATCTTCATAACCCTGTGAATTGTGGTTCACTTGGCGCGGATTGAACCCAGGTGTTATGGCGACAGCATTTGTTAAATCATTTTTCTGATGCAGGGCATCCATCGAAAAATTAATTTCAAGATTATCACTGGCCAGATAGCGTAATTGGGCGCGGCCGCTATATATATTTAGCCCATTAAGATCTTCGCCATTGAATATGTTGGTGATATAGCCATCATTTTTTGAGTGACGTCCGGATACCTTGATGAATAAAGTTTCTGGAACCAAGGGAACATTCAGCATGCCCTGTACGTCGATTTTATCGAAATTTCCAACCGAAATTTGGGCTAGGCCGCGCAGTTCATCCTGTGGTTTTTTTGTAATGAGGTTGATGGCGCCAGATACAGTATTTTTTCCAAACAATGTACCTTGAGGCCCACGCAGAATTTCAACCCGCTCAATATCCAGAAGTTCCTGATTCATGGCGTGGGATTGGCCAACATAAACGCCATCCAGATAGACCCCGGTGCGGGCATCATAACCGACATTCCGAGTATAGTCAGAAATCCCACGGATTGAAATGGTTGCGTCTTTGTTGCCACCATTACCAAATAAAAGATTGGGCGATAATCTTTGGATGTCGACCAATTGACTCGATCTTGTTCGTTCCATGGCGTCGCTGCCAATGGCGGTGATGGAGATCGGCACGTCTTGTAAACGTTCGGTACGTTTTTGGGCGCTGACAACTATTTCTTCGATGACGAAGGACGAGCCTCGATTTTCTGGCGGCTGTGGTGTGGGCCTGGGTGCCGGTGCCGGTGGTGGCGTATCAGGTTGTGCGGTGGTGTTGGCGACGGCAATTGTTACCGTATTGTTGTTCACGAAAGTCGGTGCCAATTTTGTACCGGCCAGCATGTGTCTGACCGCTTGCTCATTGGTGTAACGGCCCTCAACGGCATTGGATACTTGGCCGTTTAAATTCTGCGGGTCATATAAAAACTGAATGCCGGTTTGAGCCGTCAAGGCATGCAACGCTTGGCCGATTTCCTGGGATGGAATTGACATTGTCGGCTCAGTGCTTTGTTCGGCGCTGACCATGGATTGTACCGATAATGCGGCGGCGCCTGATAACAAAAGTGTTCTAAGGTTAATTGGTTTCACTAGCCCGCGGGTATTGTTAGATTGGTTTTCCTCTGTCTTATACATGTTTATTGTTTCCTTAATACTTCGCTATTGGATATTAAATTACTTATTTGATCATAATCAACGCGATGCTATCGCCACGGTCGACAACTTCGGCAACACTCAAAGTTTGCAGCGCGAGCAAGAAATCATCTGTTTTGTCGATACCGAATGACCCGCTTAATCGTCTTTGTTTTAGTTCAGGATCAGCAAAGATAATAGGGACTTTGCGATAGCGATTGACCTCAGCAATGATAGTTTCCAACTCTTGATTATCGAATGTCACCCGGCCATGTCGCCAGGTCGCAATTTGGTTGACATTAATTGCTTCCAACGTTGCCGAACCAGTAGAGTCATAGGCAATTTGTTGTCCTACTTCCAAAATTGTTTTGGATACGCGTTCGTCAGTAGAGATAGTGTTTTCATGCTTTACTTCTACACGCCCTTCGACAACAGATACTTTTGTGTGTTGCGTATCGGCGCGTATGTTGAATTTTGTGCCAAGCGCACGGGCCGTGCCACTTTTTAAATCGACGATGAATGGACGGGAAGCATCTTTGGCAACGTCAAAGAAAGCTTCCCCCTGATCGAGCGTAACAAGCCGTAAACGTTCAGTATAATGAATGCTTAGCTTAGTTTCTCCATTCATGAACACTTCCGATCCATCTTCAAGTTTGATGGTGCGGCGTTCTGCATGGGCGGTTTCAAAACTATCGACCGCAGGGGCGTTAAATTGAATGACGAGGAACGCGCTGATGAGCAGCACTATGCATGCCATGCTTGCGGCCAGCCATTGACCTTTTCTCTGAGAAAAGAAGGTCTCCAGTTTATCTAACAAGCTAAGGTCTTCTGTTCCATAAAGCGAGATCGCTTGGCGCGGGACGCCGGACCATACCATGCTTGCTTTCTGGAATTCAATTTCATGACGAGGATCTTCGCTTAACCATGCCGAAAATTGTTCGATCTCATCCGGGGAGAGATCGTTTCTGTCAAGCTGGACGGTCCATGCGACAGCTTGTTGTATCACATCGTCTGATTGGGAGGACAACGGCTCATGCCTAATCATGGGAGGGCTCATCTACATCTAAAAACGCATTCATTCGTTTGCGACAATGGAGCAGAGCTTTCGTCATCTGCTTTTCCACCATCTTCACGGATATTCCAAGTTCTTGAGCTATTTCGCGATAGCTCTTGTGATCCACCCTATGCATGATAAATATTCGACGGCGTTTAACTGGCAGCATCGCAACGGCATCCATAAAACTGCGATACCACTGCCGGGAAAAGACATGTGATTCTTGTTGTGGATGAACAACAAAGAAATCGATAACTTTATCTTTTTCTGAGCCATCTTGGTTTTCAATTTCGGCAAGGTCCTGAAGTCTTCGTTTGCGCCGAAAGTGAGTGATGGCAAGGTTGGAGGCTAAGGTGAATAAAAACGCCCGAGGGTTGCGCAGTTCGGGCTCCTCCTTCATGTTGCGTAACTTTATATATATATCTTGCAGTAAATCTTCGACTTCTGCGTGATTGCGCACCCGGTTAAGCAAAAAACACCGTAGTGTTGCCCGATGCTCCATAAACAGACGATCAATAGACGACGGTGTCGCCTCGCGATTCTGTTCGTTTATGAAGTCATTTTTGTCCAAACGTATTACCCAATAAGAATTTCAGGCAGATAAGGGATAACGGAAGCATAACTTGCAACAGAGCATTATACCCTACCCCAGCCCTCAATTATTTCTTTAAACCAGAGGTAGGGGGAGGCTAATTTGAAATGTCATGCTTTTGGACTTACACTTTTTGAGGAGAGATCGCGTGCGTATCGCAGTGGCTGGGTTTATGCATGAAACAAACACGTTTGTGCCGCATAAGACCGGCATGATAGACTTTACCACGCACTCGGTTTTGGGGCGTATTCTGGAAGGCCCGAATTTCTTTGATATTACAAAGACTTTCTTCAGTATGCGGGGGTTTCTCGGCAAAGCAGCGCAGTCTGATTATGACATTGTGACGACCCTTTTTGCTGAAGCCGAGCCAGGCGGGATCATTGAACGAGACGTTTTTGAGCAAATTACGGAGCGAGTTTTGCGCCATCTCGGTGACCAACAGCCGTTCGATGGTCTTTATCTCGAACTCCATGGTGCGATGGTTGTGGATGGTTTTGAGGATGGCGAATTAGAATTGCTGCGGCGCGTCAGAAAAGCTGTTGGGAATATCCCCATCGTCGTGTCTTTAGATTTGCATGGGAATATTTCGGTTGACCTTTTTCAATTAACGGATGCAATGGTTGGCTACAGAAAATTTCCGCACACTGATACTCTGGAAACCGGAGAAAAAGCGTTTGCACTATTGGATTGGATGTTACGGCATGGAAAGCGTCCTTATAAAGCCTTTCGCAAGCTTCCTTTTTTGATTCCGACGTCCCGTCAAGGCAGTGCTTACGAGCCGATGAAGTCTTTTTATCAGTTTATTGAAGACTGTGAGGCACAGGACAACGATCTTTTTAGCATGTCGTTAATGGCTGGCTTTGTGGCAGCAGATATTTCTATTTGTGGGCCAACGATCTTTAGTTATGGCCGCACGGCTGTGGCAGCCGATCAGTATGCGGATGCTCTTTTGGCGCAGATGATTGAAAAAGAGTCGTCTTTTGGCTGCACAATGATTGCAATAGACGATGCTGTGGCTCAAGCCTTAGCTGTTCAAAAAGGCTCAATTGTTCTGGCTGACGCCCAAGATAATCCGGGCGGTGGCGGAAATGGCGATACAACATTCATCATGCGTGCACTTCTGGCTTGTGGGGCTCCGGATGCGATTGTCGGCATGATTCATGATGAAAACGCTGTTAAGGCGGCGGGTACTGCCGGCGTTGGGGCTACGATTACCATTCCTCTCGGCGGGCGCATGCCTGAAGATCAACCGCTTTATGGGACGTTCGAGGTTGAGCGCTATTTCGATAATGCCATCGCGCATCTTGACGGACCAATGATGCGGGGGACAGTTACGGAGATGGGGCCGACGGCTGTTCTCAAAATCGGTGGGCTGCGCATCGTGACGGCCAGCATACGCTTGCAATGTCTTGATCAAGGTTTCTTTCGTGCGGTCGGGATCGACCCACGCGAACATAAAATAATCGTGGTCAAAAGCACATTACATTATCAAGCGGATTTTCAATCGATTGCGTCCAGCATGATTATGGTCAAAGCTCCAGGTTATTATAGGATGAACCCACGCGACACAAAATATAAAAACCTTCCTGCTACAATGCGGTTTGTCTAACTCTTTATTGCGATGTAAGCTATGTATGAATTTGGCCCTAAGAATAAAGTATGATTGATGAACGATACCCTCAGTAATTTGCGATTGCGTGTTCCTCAGTTATGGGTCAATCCCGTTCTTGCACCTGTCGATTCGGTATTGCCTCACTTACCGGTTCAGTACGATCACATGGTGGATGCTGATAATCGGCTTAGACGGGCAGGTCAACTTTTCACAACCCTTTTTCCTGATGCCGAATTAGATAATGGTCTTATCGAATCTCCGCTGCTCAAAGTGGACAGCCTAAAAAAGGTTCTGGGATGCAGTGGAAATCTTTATATCAAAGCGGATGATAGTTTGCCGGTTGCAGGATCGGTAAAGGCACGGGGTGGAGTATACGAAGTTTTATTGCATGCGGAGCAAATCGCTTTGCAGGCTGGTTTGATTGCTGAAGGTGATGCGCTGACCGGATTGGCAAGTGAAGCCTGCCGCCGTCATTTTGAGGATTATACGATATCCGTCGGTAGTACGGGAAATTTGGGCCTTAGCATTGGAATCATGGCGTCGGCCTTGGGCTTTGCTTGTGTGGTTCACATGTCGGCCGATGCCAAGGAGTGGAAGAAAAAAAGACTCCGGGATCATGGTGTCACGGTTGTCGAACACGCTGGTGATTATGCCAGCGCAGTTGAACGCGGGCGGTTGCAATCAGCGGCGGACGCCAAAGGCATTTTTATTGATGATGAAAATTCATTGCCGCTGTTTCTTGGCTATAGCGTTGCCGCGTTGCGGTTGAAAGATCAACTTACTGTGGCGGGTATTGCCGTTGATAAGCAAAATCCCTTGATGGTTTATATTCCGTGCGGTGTCGGTGGTGCGCCGGGTGGTATTTGCTTTGGTTTGAAACATGTTTTTGGCGATGCGGTGCATTGTTTTTTTGCCGAGCCATTGGCATCTCCTTGCATGTTGTTGGCCCTGGCCAGCGCACAGAAAGAATTTTCGTCGGTTTATGATATCGGTCTTGATAACAAAACCGATGCCGATGGCTTAGCCGTGGCTGCGGCATCGCCGTTGGTGTCATCTTTGGTGCGACAGCTTGTGTCGGGTATCGTGACGATTTCCGATGATGATCTCTATCGGCATGTCTATCGATTAAAGATCACGGAAGGATTGGAGATTGAACCGTCTGCTGCGGCCGGATTTAATGGTCCCCATTTTCTCCTCCATTCGGAACAGGGGAACGCATATTTGCGTCAGTGTGGTATAGATCATTCTGCAACTAGGATGACGCATATCTTGTGGACAACGGGTGGATCCTTCGTCCCCGAGGAAGAACGCCGCCGCTTCGAAGCACGTGGAAAACGGCTACTTACTGAGTAACGCTATGCTTCTATCAGGCTGTTTTGTCTGTGGTTCGTAATTTAATCGAAATAAGAAACATTCTGATAGAAGATGTCGCCGCCGCTATGCATGAATTGAGCAGCGGTTTCGCCAGATATTTGACATTAATCCTATGTGTCTGGATCGTTAGACACACCTGTCGTTTTTCTATAATTTTGATTGGGGTGTGAGCACTTCTCGATTGAAGGCAATGGATTGTATTTTTGCATCGAGCCCTTGGATAACTGAAGCTGTAATGTCTTTATTCGTGCTGCCACGTATCACAGCTGTGTGATCCAATAATAGATTGCACTTACTTTGTTGATAGGATGCGGTAATGACCGCTTCTGCTTCGGAAGCAATCTTTCTTAGTATCTGTATCCGTGTGGCTTCTATTTCTTGTGCACGATGATTTGCTTTGGTGCGGATCTTTTCTACTTTAGCGAATAATAATTTTTCGCGGTCTTCTCGTTCCTGTGCGGATAGGCGCGATAGTGTTTGTTGGAGTTTTTGTCGTTCTTCATCAATAGGTTTGCGTTCAGTATCGATCTCTGTTTGGGCTTCTTCTGTCAGTTGTTTTAAACGCAACGTCGCAGCTTGCCCTACTTTTGTATGTGTGTAGATATCCTGTGGTGAAAGAAAGCAAATGTCGGACGTTTTCTCTGTCATGGTTCTAGGGCTGGAGACAGTATCGGCGTATGCTGAAATAGTATTTAAAGAAAATCCGGCTAGGGCTAAAACTGCAATTTTTATCATAAAAGTCATCCATATTTCTCTAAAAAAACCACACGACTATATAGGCGATATATAAAGGTTGTATGACGACGACGACTTTGATGTGCCGGGGCGAGCGACATTTTCAGCCGATAGTCTGTCATGTTACTCTAACAAGATAGGGATAAGATTAAGACGAGTAGCGATATACAGGAGTGATAACCATGAATAGGATAATATATATTTTGGGCCGTACGTCTTTATTGCTATGTGCAACACTATCATTTGCATCTTCAGGCGTCGTTGCTTCTGAAGATAAGCAGGAGCTCGCTTGTATTCTTGAAAAAGGCTGCACTGAAATTGAAGTAAAAGGAAAAAAAATTCCTCCTTACGATGCTTTAAATGAAAAACTCAGAAAAGCAGGGGAACGATTTAATGGGAACCAGCCTAACGCACCGCTAGGTGCAGCTTCTGAGTCACTTAAGGTCGGGGGATTTAATCAAACCGGTCTCAAAATGCAATTCGGCCCTAACTATGGGAAAAGCCTAAGCCCTTACCGTCCGGAACAAACATACATTGCACCATTAGGCGGCGTTTACAATAAATAGAAATATTCTTTAATAATACACCTATTAAGATGTGCTGTAGCACTCTATGGTTTCAATGATGACCATTTTCTCGCGCTTTCATGTCGGTCAATTGAAAGCCAGAACTAAGATAAAATATTTTTATTTTAATTATATAAATCAATAAGTTATTTAAAATTTTCTTTTCTTTTCGTCCGCCAAAAAGAGTCATCAAGTTTTAACATTGCGGCGCAACAATCCCGACCACGAAATAGCTGTCAGCTTTTTGTCAGGATTTTTGGTTTTGCCCATGCGGCCTGACATTAACTCCGACATCTAGATGGGGCGAACGGTTTAGTTGCGGATCTCACTGGGGGTTTGAAGAAATTATGGCCTTAAATAAAAAACTGGCATGGGTTTATGGTTTGACAGCCCTTGTCAATATAACGCCGCATTATTTCATCAATGCGAATGCTGAAGAGGCTGCAGAAGCCCCGCAAGCGGAAACGCCTGCTTCTGAAGAGCGCGGCGGTCAAGAAGCGATGCGGGAACAACGCATTGATGTGATGGAATATCAGATTGAGGGCAATTCTGTTCTTGATGTTGAAGATATTGAAAAAGCCGTCCAACCTTTTTTAGGCCCCAGTCGTACGGTCGCCGATATTGAGCAAGCGCGTGATTCGCTGGAACAAGCTTATCGTAAAAAAGGATATGAGACTGTCGGTATCGGTATTCCTGATCAGGATGTGCGCAGTGGTATCGTACGCTTCTCGGTCACCGAGCTGCGTGTCGGCCAGCTTAGAGTGACAGGAGCTGACTATTATTCGCCGAACCGAATTAAAGAACGCGTCCCATCGCTTGCAGAAGGTGTCGTGCCTCGGTACGATCTCGTCGCGAAAGACATTGGCAGCGTCAATAATGCGCGGGACCGCACGATCACTCCAAGTTTGCGTGCGGGCACGGCACCAGGCACGGTAGATGTCGATCTTGAAGTCGAAGATCGTGTGCCATTTCATGGAAGCTTTGAGATCAATGATCGTTATACGTCTCAAACTGAACGATTACGCGCGGTTGCCTCTCTTAGTTATGCAAATCTTTTTCAGCTTGACCATAGTATAAATATTCAGGCTCAAGTGGCGCCAGAAGCGCCAAGTGAATCAATGGTATTTTCGGCGTCTTATTTAGCGCCGATACCGGACAGTAATTTTAGCATTGTTGCCTATGGTGTTTACTCAGACAGTGATGTTGCTGCTGTAGGCGGTATTGATGTTCTTGGAAAAGGGAAGATTTTCGGGCTTCGTGGTGTATTAAGCCTTCCAAGTTCGGGGATGTTTTCCCATCAAATACTAGCCGGCATCGATTATAAAGATTTCAAGGAAGACCTGTTACTTGGTTCGGATAGCGCTACAACGCCTATCAGCTATATGCCGCTCAGTCTCACCTATTCATTGTCCAGTCTAGATAAGACAGGGGTGCTCGAGGCGAGTACGTCTTTGAACTGGGGAACGCGACTGCTTGGCTCCTCCAACGACGAATTTGCGTTCAAGCGATATGGTGCAAGAGCAAATTTCATATACTTGCGTGCTGATGCCAAGCGTACACAAAAACTGCCTTCCGATTTCAAAGCCATTATTTCTGTATCAGGCCAGATATCTGACCAGCCGCTAATCAGTAACGAAGGCTTCAGTATTGGTGGATATGACAATGTTCGTGGTTACACGGAATCACAAGCGATCGGCGATCTCGGATTGCAAGCCTCCGTTCAACTTGAAACGCCCTCAATTGATAAATGGTTTGGCGAGGCGGTCAATGAATGGCGATTCTTTGTATTCGGAGATTGGGGGCATGTGCGCATCAAAGATGCTTTGCCGGATATCGACGGCAATGTTGTCAATAGAATAACTTTGATGAGTACCGGTGTTGGTACGCAACTTAAAGCATTTGATCATTTCAACGGACTTCTTTACGTGGCACGGCCGCTAAAGGACCGCAAGTCTGTGGATCTTGATATCGGTGACGATTTGCGTCTGGGTTTCCGCGTCTGGGCAGAGTTCTAGAAAGTGGCGGGTATGTTTAGGAATACAAAAAATACTAATAGGACTTTCCCAAGATGAAGAATGTAATAACTGCAATTTTAGTTGCGATTTGTTCTGTGATTTTTCTTTCAAAGCCCGCTTTGGCTTGGTGGAATGATGACTGGAGTTTTAGAACAGAAATAGTTCTCGATTCTGCAAGAATACAACCGTCTCTTTCAGGAAAACTAGACCGGGTGCCGGTTTTGGTGCGTTTGCATGAAGGAAATTTTCGTTTTCTAGACGCCCGTAACGATGGGACGGATATACGGTTTATTGCCTCAGATGATAAAACACCACTGAACTATCATATTGAGTCTTTCGACGGTCTTGCAGGGCTTGCATGGATCTGGGTTGATGTCCCGTCTATCGAAAGCGGCAAGTCGCAAACGGTCTGGCTCTATTATGGAAATAAGGATGCTGAAGGTGTTGCAAATGCACCTTTGACCTGGGATGGGGAAACGGCACTTGTCTACCATTTTAACGAGACAGCCGGCGTACCTCGAGACCATACGGCGAATGGAAATAATGCAATCAGTGCCTCAGCGCGTCCGTCATTCGATGCAATTATTCGGCAAGGTATAGAATTTTCAGATAATCAACAGGTTCGAATAGCGCCATCGGCATCTCTTGCAACAGCCGCGGGTGATCCGTTCACGTGGTCGGCCTGGATCAAAGCTGAATCTGAAAAGCCCCAAGAAAATGCTACGCTTTTCACGAAAATTGCGGTTACAGGTCAGGCCTCGCCGGCTCGTGTAGTTGTCGGTCTTAATCAAAATCGGCCTTATGTTCGGGTGGTCAACACCGCAGGTGCCGTTCAGGAAGTCGTTGCAGACAATCAAATTCAGTCCGGAAGTTGGGTTCATTTGGCATTGGTTGGCTCAGACCAGTTACGTTTGCACGTTAATGGTATTCAAGTTGCAACCCTGCCGATCTCTGTGCCTGAGCTGAATGGCGAGATGATCCTTGGTGCTGATATACAAGGTGATACAGAAGCCGCAACGATTAAAGGGTTTCGCGGCACGATTGATGAGTTTGTTATATCGAATTCGGCAAGAAGCGCAGACTGGCTTTCGTTTGCCGCAGCGACACAAGGTAGAGAAGCAAGCTTTTTAAGTTTCTCGGCAAAACCGGAAGTGCGCGGTGATTGGTTCAGTGGTGGTTATCTGATGATCCTTCTGAACGCAGTGACGATCGATGGTTGGGTTGTTATTGCCATCCTAATGGTCATGCTGGTCATCAGTATTGTGGTGATGGCCAATCGTCTTGGCTATGTAAAGAAAGTTGCACAGGCAAATAAGAAGTTTGCGTCAAAATATACAGAATATGTCACGGAAATGGCGCGTCAGAAACGTTCTGGGGTTCTGGATATCGATAACTTACCGTCATTACACGGCAGCGATCACTATTCGGATTCATCCACATATCGTTTGTATAACACAGGTCTGCAAGAGCTGCGGTTGCGTGCGGCAATGGACGGTGTGGATCAGTTTTCTCTGGACTCCGTATCCGCAGAATCTCTTCGCTCGGCTTTGGATTCTGAACTAGTTAAGGAACAGCAGGAGCTGAATAGGCAGATGGTCATGCTGACGATTTCGATTTCCGGCGGACCATTTCTGGGTCTTCTTGGAACCGTAATCGGAGTGATGATCACATTCGCTGCCATTGCAGAAGCAGGGGATGTCAACGTCAATGCGATCGCGCCCGGTGTTGCAGCTGCATTGATGGCTACGGTTGCGGGTCTAGCGGTCGCGATCCCTGCTTTGTTTGCTTACAACTATTTGACGACGCGGATCGGTGAAATTACCGCGGATATGCACGTCTTCACCAATGACTTTGTGTCAAAGATGAAAGACATATTCCGGAAGTGATGTAGGGGATCCGGTCATGAAGATTCAGGGAAATAAAGTCTACGACGACATCAACATCACGCCGATGTTGGACCTTGCCTACGTGTTGCTCGTTATTTTTATAATTATGACGACTGCATCTGTTCAGGGAATCAAAATCAGCGTTCCAAAAGCTAGTTCTTCCGTAAGCCTAGCCAAGCCCACGACAAAAGCTATTTCGGTCACCAATGACGGTCGTGTGTATCTCGATGCGTTTCCCGTGACTGTTGCAGAACTTGAATCTCAACTGCGTTCTCATATGGCGGTTGTTCCAGAGTTTCCAATAGTTATCAAGGGAGATCGTTCTGCTCAGTATGGTCGCATCATGGAAGTGCTCGATATTTGCGCGAAACTCAATATCACGCAAATCGGTTTGGTTAGTGAACGCCAGACATCTGTGAATTGAGTATGCTTTGATGAAGTCAATAATAACAAAGCATAAATCAAGACGTTTTCCTCTGGCGCTGTTTTTGAGTCTGGGCGTACTTTTCTTTCTAATCGGAATGTACATTCTGAATAGGGGGGATGCACCTCAACAAAGACAGTATGTGACACAGCAGATCACAATGCTGCCGCCACCGCCGCCACCACCACCGCCCGAGGAAGAGAAAGTCATCGAGCCTAAGGAGGTAGTGACACCAACGGAAGATGCTGAAGTTCAAGAAGATGTCGAGGAAGTCGTTGACAATCCGAGTCCGGACCCTTCGACATCGCAACCAGCCGGCTTGAATAGAAGTGCTGACATTGGGTCCGATAGCTTCGGACTGGCCGCAGGCAAAGGCGGTGGCCTTTTTGGTCGGGGGGGCGCAGGAGGAAGCTGGGAAGCTTATGTGGCAACACATATACGGCGTGCGCTTCAGAAAGATGAAAGAACACGAATAGCCGCCGGTTATCTAGAGGTACTGCTTTCAATAGCAGCTGACGGAAGTTTTGAGCGTGCAGAGCTGAAAACCTCAACTGGTGACATGGATCTCGATACCGCAATCAGAGAGGTGTTAAGCCAATTACCACAGTTGTCGCGTGGACGGCCAACCGGCGTGAAGCCCTTAATGGTTACCGGCATTAACCTCAGGCTTTCCGAAAGATAGTGAATTCATAATTTGCAATAGACGCATATATCAACAGTTAGAGATGGAAAAGGTGAGACATGTTAAACAATAATCGTAAACTTGCGCAGAAATGTGCCTTGCTCATGATCAGTACTATTCTGGGCGGGCAGGCGTATGCACAGACGCAAGCCGGGACGGAAAACACTGCGGCAGAAACCATCGACCAGGTACGTGACGCCAACAAAGCCTCGGCAGCGCAGACCTATGCAGTGACCATTGCCCTTCTTGAAGAGCTCATCAAGAGCGGAGTGATCTCTGCGGAACGAGCGCAGGCCCTTCTTGATCACGCCGAGCGCCAAGCTGGACTTGCACGTCAAGCAGAAGCCGCAGCTCAGCCATCTTCCACTGTTCGTGTTCCTTATATTTCTGAAACAGTTAAAAACCAAATTCGCGATGAGTTGCGTGGTGAAATAACCCAACAGGCAAAGTCCGAAGGCTGGGGCGTGCCGAACTCTTTGCCTGGTTGGCTGTCGCGCATTGATTGGAGCGGTGATTTTCGGATTCGTTATCATGGAGATTTCTTCTCCAGTGGAAACTTCCCCTTCTTTCCAAATGTTCAAGCTATCAATGATGCTGGGGGTGTTACAACCGCTAATGGTCTCCCGTTTATAAACTCGACGGA
>JBBCIP010000253.1:0-20788 GCA_037189785.1 Alphaproteobacteria bacterium | reverse complement strand
CCGGCAATCCATCGCGCCGCCTGTCACCCAGCCGTCCACGCCTACCTGGCCGGTGCCACCCATGACTGAGCCCCAGCCGGAAGCGGTCATTTTTGATATCGGCGGCGTTTTCATTGATTGGGACGCCCGCAGCCTGTATCGCCCGCTGTTCGAGGGCAATGATTGGGCCATGGATCAATTCCTGGCCGAAGTCTGCAGCCCCGATTGGATCGCCAGTCTCGACGCGGGAAAACCATTTGCCGAAGCCATTGCCGAGCGCACCGCCTTGTTTCCAGACTGTGCCGCCCTGATCGATGCTTTTGATTGGGGGTTTCTACAAATGATCGCGGGCGTTCGAGACGATACGGTCGCCATCCTTGAAGATCTGGTCGCCATGGGCGTGCCGGTTTACGGCCTGACCAATTTTCCAGCTGAAAAATATGCCGCCTTAGTGGCCGCGCACCCGTTCATGGCGTTGTTTCGGGATGTCGTGGTTTCCGGCACCGAAGGGCTCTTGAAGCCCGACCCGCGCATCTTTGCCCTAGCCGTCGAGAGATTCGGGGTGACCCCGGCCACAACGCTCTATATCGATGATGTGGCCGAAAACGTCGCCGCGGCCGAGGCCATGGGTTTCCTCGGTTATCATTACGCCGGCACTATCCCCGCCCATGTTTTGCCGAAACGCGGGCAATCCTGAGCACATTGGTTTTGCCGGGGCTGCCGAACGGCATCCCGGCGGTGATCACCACACGATCGCCAACATCGACAAGATCGGTGCGCAAACCGGCCTGACAGGCTTTATCAACCATATTCTGGAACGACGTTGCGTCATCGGTGTGCACGCAATGGACACCCCACACCACGGCCAAGCGCCGCGCCGTCCGTAAATTTGGGGTCAGCACCAGAATGGGCTTTTTGGGCCGTTCCCGGGCGGCGCGGATCGCAGTCGAGCCCGACGTCGTATAGGTGACGATGGCCGCCGCATTGATGGTTTCGGCGACCTGGCGGGCGGCGGCGCTGATGGCATCGGCGGTGGTCGGCTCCGGTATCGCCAGATCGGCTTGGGAGGCCGCCAAATACATCGGCTCTCCTTCGACCTTGAGCGCGACCCGGTTCATGACGCTGACCGCTTCGATCGGGAACGCCCCAGCGGCTGATTCGCCCGACAACATGATCGCATCGGCGCCGTCGAACACGGCATTGGCAACATCCGAGACTTCGGCCCGGGTCGGCACCGGGGCTTGGATCATCGATTCGAGCATCTGGGTCGCGACGATCACCGGTTTGCCCATGCTCCGGGCCCGCCGTACGATACGTTTTTGGATGCCCGGTACATCTTCGAGCGGTAACTCCACCCCAAGATCACCGCGCGCCACCATGACGGCATCGGCCAAATCGAGAATTTCATCAAGCGAGGAAAAAGCCGCCGGTTTTTCGATCTTGGCGATAATCCCGGTACGCCCATTGATGAGATCACGGGCTTCCCGCACATCCTCGGGCCGCTGTACGAACGACAGCGCCACCCAATCGACACCAAGATCCAAGGCGAAGGTCAAATCAGCCCGGTCTTTTGCGGTCAACGCCGCCAACGGCACGACCACATCCGGAACATTGACGCCCTTGCGGTTCGACAACCGGCCGCCGACGACGACCACGGTTTCCGCGTAGTCCTTGCCGTAGCGCACGACCTTAAGACGTATCTTACCGTCGTCCAGCAACAGGCTGGTACCGGCTTCGAGTGCCGCAAAAATTTCCGGATGCGGCAGATTGACCCGTGTACTGTCCCCGGGCGTCGGATCAAGATCCAAGCGGAACGCCTGCCCTTGGGTCAAAATCACCGCCCCTTCGGCAAAGGTGCTGATCCGTAATTTCGGCCCCTGCAAATCGGCCATCACCCCAATCGGCCAGCGCGCAGTTCTTTCAACTTCCCGGATCGCATGATAGAGATTGGTCACGTCCTCGTGAGAGCCGTGGCTCATATTGAGCCGAAACACATCGGCACCGGCTTCGTGAAGGGCGCGGATAGTCTCGGGTGTTGCACTGGATGGCCCAAGTGTCGCGATAATCCGGGTATTTCTTTGACGACGCATATTTCCTGCCATGTTGGATAGAGTTTAAGTTGTTGTTATGACAGACACGTTATCTCAGGCTTCCGTGACAAACAATGTTACAGCAGCGCTCTCACCCGAAATTTTAAATGCGCAAGGGACCGGGGCATTTTTATTTTTATGCGACCACGCCAGCAATCACATCCCGGCTGATTTGAACAACCTCGGATTGCCCGCCGCCGAATTGCAACGCCACATTGCTTGGGATATCGGGGCCGCCGCCTTGACGCGCAACCTGTCCGCGCATTTCAACAGCCCGGCGATCCTTGCCCGGGCCTCCCGACTGGTGGTCGATGTCAATCGCGATGTCGCCAATCCGAGCGCCATGCCGGATGTCAGCGACGGCACCCTCGTGCCCGGCAACCAAGCGCTCAGCGCCGACCAACGGCAACAGCGCATCGACCGCTTCTACACTCCGTTTCACGATGCCGTCGACGCCCAGACAGAAGCCATGTTGGCACAGGGTACGTTGCCGTTCCTGGTCGGCATGCATAGTTTCACGCCGCATATGAACGGCACGGCGCGGCCTTGGGTGGTCGGGCTGTTGTGGAATAATGATCCCCGTCTTGCCGTCCCAATGATTGAAGGCTTCCGTGCCCGAGGACTTGAGACCGGTGATAATGAGCCCTATTCAGGCCGCCAGTTGTTCTACAGCATGAAACGCCATGGCGAAGCCCGTGGCCTCGCCCCCGCCACCTTGGAAATCCGCCAGGATCAAATCGATACCGCAGCCGGTGTCGAGCGCTGGACCGCCATCGTCATCGATGTCTTGTCCGAAGCGCTTGAAACCATCCAAGCCAATCCAGATTTATGTCAACGACGGTATTATTGAAAAGGAGACGTCGTCATGACCATTGACGATAAGACCCGCATTGAATTGGAAGCTGCAGCGTTCCGCCGGTTGCTCAATCATTTGGCGCAGCGTACCGATGTCCAAAACGTCGATCTTATGGGCTACGGCGGATTTTGTCGCAAGTGCCTGGCCGATTGGTACAAGGATGCCGCCGACGCCAAGGGTACTCCGTTAAGCAAGAACGAGGCCCGCGAGGCTATTTATGGCATGCCCTATGATGACTGGCGGGCCCAGCATCAGGCTCCGGCCACGCCCGAGCAAATGGATCGCATGGCCGCGAGCGTCGCCAAAAATAAGGCACGTTGAAGCCCATTGCATGAAAGACGAGACCTCGGTATTGTGCCGCCCCTTGACGAAAAGCGGCCTCTAAAGCGGCATGGAGAGTTTTGAGAATGGCGGACGCAGGCGGTATAGCTGGAGAAGCGCTTCGGAACTTCATTGAGCGAATCGAACGGCTCGAAGACGAAAAGCGTGGCTTGGCTGACGACATAAAAGACGTCTACGCCGAAGCCAAGGCCCATGGCTTTGACCCCAAAATCATGCGGCAAATCATCAAGCTTCGGAAAATGGAAGAAGACGCGCGGAAAGAAATGGAAGCGCTGATCGATGTCTACGCCCATGCCTTGGGTATGGAAGTCGGCTAGGACGGTATCGAAGAACGGTCACTACCGGGCCTAACCCGATTGTCTGTGACGTCAAACGCACATCGGGATTGAAGATGGATTGCCGGGTCAAGCCCGGCAATGACGGCGTGCTAGCAACGGCTATTTTTGGCCCCCGGCTATGGCATGGGGGAAGCCTTGAATACCCAAATCCTCGACCTTGCGGTAAAGCGTGGAGCGACCGATGCCCAAACGCCGGGCAATTTCGGACATTTGACCATTATACTTGTCAAGCGCCAACCGGATCAGGTCACCCTCGACCTCGGCCAGTGACCGCACATGGCCTTCTTTGTCATAAATCTGGACCGGCAACGCCACAAGCTGTTCGGGCGATGTGGTTTGCGGAAAATGGGTCTGTTGGGTGGGTGTCGATGCCGTCAAAATCTGTGGGAAATCTTCCACATCCAAGCTTTCGCCATCGGCCAAGATAACCGCGCGGAATACGGCGTTTTCCAACTGCCGCACATTGCCCGGCCAATCGTAGCGATACAAAAGATCCATGGCTGCATCGCTCAACGGCCGCAGCGGACGACCTTCGGTTTCACACAGATTGCGCAGAAAATGATCGACCAACAGGGGGATATCATCGCGCCGTTCGCGCAACGACGGCAGGCGGATCGGGAACACATTCAAGCGATACAGCAAGTCTTCGCGGAACATCCCGTCTTTGACCCGTTCGATCAGGGTCTTGTTGGTAGCCGAGATTAAGCGAATATCGACTTTGACCGGTTTGCGCCCACCAACCGGGTCGACCTCGCCTTCCTGAATGGCCCGCAGCAGTTTGACCTGGATATCGAGCGGCAGCTCCCCGATTTCATCAAGAAACAGAGTGCCGCCGGTGGCTTCGACGAATTTGCCTTCGTGTCGTTCGGTGGCACCGGTAAACGCCCCTTTTTCATGACCGAACAGGATGCTTTCGACCAGATTTTCCGGGATCGCCCCACAGTTGACGGTGATGAACGGTTTATCAGCCCGGTCGCTTTCCCCTTGGATGGCGCGGGCGAACATCTCTTTGCCGACGCCGCTTTCCCCTTCGATCAGGATCGGGATATTGGAATGGGCGCCTTTGCGGGCCAGTTCGATCGCCTGATCCATGGCCGGGCTGCGACCGATCAGGGTGCTGAACGTCACGCGGCCTTTCCAGCGCCGCTTGATGCGGTTGATCTCGCCGGTCAGCGCATTGACCTTGAACGCATTGTCGACCGCGATCTTAAGCCGCGCCGGGGTTGCCGGTTTGGTCAGAAAATCCGTCGCCCCGGCCCGCATCACCTGGACCACGGTGTCGACCGAATTTTCCGCGGTCAACACAATGATCGGCAAGTTGGGTTGTTTCGGGCGCACCTCACGCAAGACATCAAGGCCGCTCAAACCCGGCATCGACAGATCGAGCAGAACTAGGGCCACATCGCGGCCATCGTCCCCGCGCAGATGCGCGATGGCTTCGGTGCCGGACTCGGCCGCGACCACGTCATAACCGTCAACGCTCAGGGCCGACGACAACAGCCGCCGTTGTAACTCTTCGTCGTCAACGACCAGAATTGTTTTTGTCATCGCTCGCGTCCGCGTCTTTTTTTGTAAAGATGGCCAAATAGTTATGGGTCCCGTGTATCAATACGGGACAACCCCTTAAGGACTGATTAAAAGCCCCCGAAAAGGGCCCGGTACTGTAATGGCAGCGTCTTTTGCTGAAGCACGCATTTGTCCGGACCTATGGCGGAGCGTGACGGTCCGCCCCCTAGGACAAAGATGGCTTGTGAAGATCCCTGTGAATTAAAAAAGATCTGATCAACCAACATCAAATATTGAAATTTAGAATTATTATAAATATGTTTGTAGGGAAGATTCGGAGATTTTCTTTCACGATCACAGCTTTGGATCGTACACTTGCGGCCCCATATAGCCCGACTACACACAAAGTCCCCCGATCAACCGACTCAGGACTGCTGGATGACTGCACCGACCACCAAAGATGCCTTGGAAAACGCCCTTCCCACCTGGGATCTAAGCGATCTTTATGCTGGGCCCGAGGCATCGGAAATCGAGGCCGATTTACGCCAGGCCGAGGCCGACGCGAAGGACTTTGCTGCCCGTTATCAAGGGAAGTTGGCGGCGTTGAGCGGTGATGGCTTAGCCGACGCGATCATCACCTATGAAGCAATCGAGGAACGCCTGGGCAAGCTTGGCAGTTATGCCGGGCTGTTGCACGCATCCGACTTGCTGGATCCGGCCATCGGCCGCTTTCACCAAACCATCCAGGAACGCATCACCGACATCACCCGGCCGCTGATTTTCTTCACCTTGGAACTGAATTCCCTGGAAGACAGCCAGATCGATGCGGCGTTGCAAGAGTCCGTTGCCTTGGCTCGTTACCGCCCGTGGATCTCCGAAACCCGCAAGATGAAGCCCCATCAATTGGCCCCGGATATGGAGGAAATCCTTCATGACAAATACGTCACCGGCCGGGCGGCCTGGAACCGGCTTTATGATGAAACCCTGGCCCATCTGCGGTTCGCGGTCAAAGACCCGCATAGCGATGAGGTCGAGGATTTAAGCGCCGAGGAAGCGCTGGATCGTCTGTCCCATAAAGACGGCGCGGTCCGCCAAGCCGCAGCGGAAGCGTTGACCAAGACCTTCAAGGACAATATTCGGCTGTTCGCGCTGATCACCAACACCCTAGCCAAGGACAAGGAGATCGAGGACCGCTGGCGCAAGTTCCCGACCCCGGAATCCGGCCGCCATTTGGCCAATCAGGTTGAGCCCGAGGTGGTCGAGGCACTGACCACGGCCGTGCGCGAAGCTTACCCCAGTTTATCGCACCGCTTTTATCGCTTGAAAGCCAAGTGGCTCGGGGTCGACAAGCTCAATTATTGGGACCGTAATGCCCCGCTGCCCGAGGATGCGGATAGTAGTTTTTCCTGGGATCAGGCCCGCACCACCGTCTTGGATGCCTACCGGGCGTTTTCCCCGGACATGGCAACCATCGGCGAACGCTTTTTTGCCAACCCGTGGATCGACGTGCCGGTGCGCAAAGGCAAAGCGACCGGCGCCTTCGCCCATCCGACCGTGCCGAGCGCCCACCCTTATCTGCTTTTGAATTATATGGGCAAAACCCGGGACGTGATGACATTGGCTCATGAACTCGGCCATGGTGTCCACCAAGTCCTGGCCGCCCCCCAGGGGCTGTTTTTGTCGGATACTCCCCTGACTCTGGCCGAAACGGCGTCGGTATTTGGGGAAATGCTGACCTTTAAGGCATTGTTGGCCGCGACCAAGGACAAGACCAAACGTCGGGCGCTCCTGGCCTCCAAAGTGCAAGACATGCTGAACACCGTGGTCCGTCAGATCGCGTTTTATACGTTCGAGCGCAAATTACATGCCGCCCGCCGCGAGGGCGAGCTGACCGCCGACGATATCGGTCGCATTTGGCTGGATGTTCAGGCTGAAAGTCTGGGCGACGGGATTCGGCTCAATGACGGCTATGAGGTCTATTGGTGCTACATTTCGCACTTCATTCACGCCCCGTTTTACGTCTACGCCTATGCTTTTGGCGATTGTTTGGTCAATTCGCTTTATGCCACGTATGAGGCTGAACCCGAGGGCTTTGCCGATAAGTATATGGAAATGCTCAAGGCAGGCGGCAGCAAGGGGCATAAGGAGCTATTGGCGCCGTTTGGGCTCGATGCCAGCGACCCAGCCTTTTGGCAGCGCGGCCTTCATACCCTTGCAACCTTCATTGACGAGCTTGAACAGAACAGTTAGACCCATTGGCGTGGTGAAGTCGGCCTAGACTGGGCTGGTTTCGTCCACACCCATGGAGTGAGAAACGAACATAAAGTTCACGTGCACTAAAAATTTATAGGCACTAAAAAATTTATAGGCACTAAAACGCAGAGCAGACCCCTAAAGGGAAAGGATCGAAACAATGTCCGACCACGGAAATAGCATGGATATGCCGGCCCATAACGCAATGTATAGTCATTTTATAACCCTCGTGAAATTTACCACGATTGGTATTATTGGCCTCTTGGTAATTATGGCCATTACCCTGCTCTAACCCCTCCTTACACAACCAGAAACAAAAAACGGGGTAGTCATTATGAAAATAGCAATCCCGGCGGAGCGTCGTGCGCACGAGAAGCGCGTGGCGGCAACGCCTGAGACCGTTAAAAAGCTAAAAGCGCTTGGCTTCGACATTATCGTCGAAAAGGACGCGGGGGCCGCCAGCCGGTACCCGGACGCGCAATATGTGGACGCCGGAGCCGAGATCGTTGCTGATCCAAAGGCTCTTTATGGCGCCGCCGATATCGTCTTTAAAGTACAGCGTCCATTGGCCGCTGGTGAAGGGGCTGTCGATGAAATCGCTCTGTTGAAAAAGGGCACATTTCTCGCCGCCATTCTTAACCCTTATCAATCCCGGGCCGAAGTTGATGCCTATGCCAAAGGCGGCGTCGATGCCTTTGCCATGGAATTCATGCCACGGATCACCCGCGCCCAAAGCATGGACGTGTTGAGCTCGCAATCGAACCTGGCCGGATATCGGGCCGTGCTCGAAGCTGCGGCTGAATACGACCGGGCGTTTCCAATGATGATGACCGCTGCCGGAACGATTGCCCCGGCTCGGATCATGGTCATGGGAGCCGGTGTTGCCGGACTGCAAGCCATCGCAACGGCCCGCCGCTTGGGCGCCATCGTGTCGGCTACCGACGTGCGGATGGCCGCTAAAGAGCAAGTCGAAAGCTTGGGTGCGAAATTCGTCATGGTCGACAGCGACGAGCTGAAATCGGCCGAAACCGCCGGCGGCTATGCCAAGGAAATGAGCGACGACTTCAAACAGAAGCAAGCCGCGCTTATCGCCGAAACCATCAAGAAACAAGACATCGTCATTTGTACGGCGTTGATCCCGGGCCGCAAGGCACCGACCTTGATCACGGAAGCCATGGCGCTGTCCATGCGTCCGGGCTCGGTCATCATCGACTTGGCCGCGGAACAAGGCGGCAATTGCGAACTGACCAAACCCGGTGAAGTCGTGGAAGTGAACGGCGTGAAAATCGTCGGCCACACCAACGTCCCGAGCCGTTTGGCCAGCGACGCCAGCGCCCTCTATGCCAAAAACCTTTTGAACTTCATCACGCCCTTGGTCGACAAGGACACGAAGTCGCTCAAAATCAATTGGGATGACGAAATCATCAAAGGTGTCGCCTTGACCCGCGACGGCCAAGTCATCCATCCGGCCTTAACACCAGCAACGGGGAGCTAAGATCATGGAAGCTGTAAGCCCTTTCATCTCGCAACTGTCGTTGTTCGTGTTGGCTATTTTCGTCGGTTACTATGTGGTGTGGAGCGTGACGCCTGCACTCCATACGCCTCTGATGGCTGTGACCAACGCGATCTCGAGCGTGATCATCGTCGGCGCGCTGATTGCTGCCGGTCCGGCTGATTTAAGTCTCGCGAAAATCCTCGGCTTCGTCGCCATCATTCTGGCAGCGATCAATATCTTTGGGGGCTTCACCGTCACCCAACGCATGTTGGCCATGTACAAGAAAAAGAAGAAGTAGGGGGATCAACGCATGTCATCACTTGTGCAGAACTTGACGGCTGTCGCCTATCTTGTGGCCGCAGTCCTTTTCATCCTGTCGCTGCGTGGGCTGTCATCGCCTGAAACATCGCAACGTGGCAATACCTACGGCATGATCGGTATGGCGATTGCCATCATCGCCACCATCATGAACCCAGAAATCGTATCCTATGAATGGATCATCGGCGGCTTGGTGATCGGTGGCGTGATCGGTGTCGTCATCGCCAAAAAGATCGCCATGACGGCAATGCCGCAATTGGTCGCAGCCTTCCACAGCTTGGTCGGTATGGCCGCGGTGTTGGTGGCAGCGGCAGCCTTTGCCCATCCAGAAGGGTTCGGCATTGCGGATCTGGTGACCGGTGAAATTCACCTCGCCAGTCGGATCGAAATGGGCCTTGGTGTCGTCATCGGCGCCATCACGTTCTCGGGCTCGGTCGTGGCTTTCGCCAAGCTCCAGGGCTTGGTATCCGGTAAGCCGGTGATCTTTGCCGGGCAACATTATCTCAACCTCCTGATCGGTTTGGTCATCGTCGGTTTGATCGCTTACTTCTGTTTCGATCAATCGCCGAAGGTGTTCTGGGCCATGACCATCTTGGCGTTCATCATCGGCTTCTTGATCATCATTCCAATCGGCGGCGCCGATATGCCGGTGGTTGTGTCGATGTTGAATTCGTATTCGGGTTGGGCCGCAGCCGGTATCGGTTTCACGCTGCAAAACTCGGCCTTGATCGTGACCGGCGCTTTGGTCGGCTCGTCCGGGGCGATCCTCAGCTACATCATGTGTAAAGGCATGAACCGGTCGCTGTTCAACGTGATCCTCGGCGGCTTTGGTGGCGACGCTGCCGCCGCCAGCGGTGGCGCTCAAGAAGATCGTCCGGTCAAACGTGGATCGGCTGAAGACGCCGCCTTCATCATGAAGAACGCCGGTTCGGTTATCATCGTCCCTGGCTATGGGATGGCAGTTGCCCAAGCGCAGCATTCGCTGCGTGAAATGGCCGACATCCTGAAAGAAGCCGGTGTCAATTTGTCCTACGCCATCCATCCGGTGGCTGGGCGGATGCCGGGTCATATGAATGTGTTGTTGGCGGAAGCCCAAGTGCCTTACGATGAAGTGTTCGAGCTTGAAGACATCAACAGCCAGTTCCAGACGGCTGATGTGGCCTTCGTCATCGGCGCCAACGACGTCACCAATCCAGCGGCAAAAACAGACCCCACAAGCCCCATCTACGGCATGCCGATTTTGGACGTGGAAAAAGCCAAAACCGTTCTGTTCGTCAAGCGCGGTATGGCCGCGGGTTACGCCGGTGTGGAAAACGAACTGTTCTTCCGCGACAACACCATGATGTTGTTCGGCGATGCCAAAAAGGTTTGCGAGGAAATCGTCAAATCGCTTTAAGGCAACAAATTATCAATACAAAGGGCGGCCCGAAATGGCCGCCTTTTTTTATTTTTATTGCTGAATTTGCAACACCACGGACACATGCCATAGGCTATAATCTCAGACAGCAATGACGCTCACGAGGGAGCCGCCCCATGAAACTCTATTCCGTTTATCTGTCACCATTTGCGGCTCGATGCCGGACCGCCATCTATCACAAGGGTTTGGAAAATCACATTGCGATCGTCCCGCCGCTCGCCCGCTTGGACACCCCGGAATGGAGAGCCATCAACCCGATCGGGAAACTACCCGTGCTGGACGTAAATGGTCACCATGTGGTCGAAAGCGAAGTCATTGTGGAATATATCGAAGACCGGTTCCCCGAAAAATCGCTGCGCCCCACTAATCTCGAAGACCGCGCCCTGGCCCGTAGCCTCAATCGGATCGGCGACCTTTATATCTTCGAACCGTTTGGCAAACTGTTTGGGCAGATCGCCGCCAATCCACGTGATGACGTGATCGTCAAGGCAGCTCTAGACGGAACATTTGAAGGACTGCGCCGCTTGGAAGCATTTCTCCCTGACAGCGCGGGCCCGTTTGCCGTCGGCCATAGCCGCTCAACCGCTGACTGTTCATTGCCCGGCCTGCTGTTTTTTATCAATTACATGCTACCGGCCTTTGGCGAGACCGCACCCCTTGACCGCTTCCCCAAGATTGCCCGGTATTGGGCAACCGCAACCGAAGAGCCCATTACCAAGAAAATCATTGGTGAAATGCAAACCGCATTCGATACCTATGCTAGCACCGGGCAAATTGTCTGACCCTTGACACAATAGACGGCGTTTTAATCTCGCTTCTGATGTCGCGTGGTTTTTCTGGTGCGGAATGAACAACACTGCACAATTCCGCACAGCCGATCCTGGTCAGCTGTTGTCATTTCCCCAACGATTTTTCCCAAAACCCTCATATACCCCGGCGTTCTAGGCTTCACTGTCCTGGTATGGATTTTGCTGTTGTTTCTAGCAATGACAGTCGCAAGGTCTAGAAAGGGCACGCTATGACGATTGAATTTGTGGGTATGATTTTCCCAAAAGAATGGTCTGAAACGCAGGACCGATTATGGAGTGGGATTGACTTAGATTATCTCCGCTATCACCTGCATGCCCATGAACACGCTGGGTTCGATCGCGTGTTGATCGCAAGCAGCCCCGGCAGCCCGGATAGTTTGCAGTTGGCCGCTTTTGGCGCCGCAAACACCAAACGTCTTGGTTTCATGATTGCCCATCGTCCCGGCATTTGGACACCGACAGCCGCCGCGCGGGCGTTCGCCACCTTGGATCACACCAGTGGCGGCCGCATTCGTCTTCATGCCATCACCGGAATTACAGCCGAGCCGGATGAAGGCGATACTTTGGTCGACAAGGCGGAACGCTATGCCCGGACCGATGAATATTTAGAAATCGTCAGAAAGACCTGGACTGCGGAGGAGCCGTTCAGTTTTGATGGACGATATTTTAAAATCACCAATGCCTTCTCGCCGATCAAACCGCTGCAAAAACCACATATTCCGATTTCATTCGGCGGCGCGTCAGACGCCGCTTATCAGGTCGGCGTCAAGCACGCCGATCTCTATGGTATTTGGGGCGAACCCTTGGCCGATGCCAAAGACCATATCGCGACAATCCACGCTGCAGCTAAGAAACAAGGTGTTGCGGCGCCGCGGGTCAGCCTATCGGTCCGGCTCATTCTTGGCGAAACCGAAGATCTTGCCTGGCAACGGGCTGAAACCATTTTAAAGAAGATCAAAGCCAATCCATTCTTCCAGGATGGAAGCCCATGGCAGACGCGGCAAAAAGCTGTGGCGTCGGAACGCTTGCTGGCGGCGGCCGCCAAATCTGATCGCTACGACCGCGCCTTATGGATGCCGACGGCGACGGCTGTCGGAGCCTATGGTGACACAACCGCGCTCGTCGGCACACCGGATACGGTTGTGGCCGCCCTTTTGGATTATGTGGACCTCGGGGTCACCACATTCTTAAATCGCGGCTATGATCCTGTTTACGATACCGTGGATTATGGACGGTATATTATCCCCGCTGTCCGCCAAGCGGCAGCGGAACGTGCGCGCCAGCAAACACCGGCCTCCGCCATCGCGGTTTGAAGTCACTTAGAGTGACGGACATAATGGGGTGATATCCATCACCCCATTTCTATCCGCGTTATGCATAAACGCAGAAAACCGCCACCCTAGACAGGATGACGGTTCAAACCGGCGCAGATCAACAAATCAGCTTATAGGCTGACGTTTCCGTCGCGCTCAGCCCGTTTGCGGTCCAGCTTGCGGGCCCGGCGGACGGCTGCTGCCTTCTCACGAGCCTTCTTCTCAGAGGGCTTTTCGAAGTTGCGGCGCATCTTCATTTCCCGGTAAACCCCTTCGCGCTGAAGTTTCTTCTTCAGAGCGCGCAACGCCTGATCGACGTTGTTATCGCGAACCAGAACCTGCATTCGGATCTTAACTCCTTATCGAATTCCAAAGCCATTACAGCATAAAACGGAAAAGCTTACGCCTTCCACTTGGCCCGCTTACCTATCAGAAGCAGCGGGTCATGGGAAGCGTAAAATAAAGGGGACCAATGCTTTTCGGCGCAGGCCTTTACCCTTGTCTGCCTTTATACCATAGTCTTGCTATGACTGTCCAAAACATCACCATGATGGGTCACCCTGTTTTGATGACCCCAGCGCGTCCGGTAGAGGTTCCATTTCCATTGGAACTTCAATCACTTATTGCGGATATGCAAGACACCATGGGAGCTGCCGGCGGGATCGGTATTGCGGCTCCGCAGATCGGGGTCGGGCTTCGGGTTGTGATGTTCTATACCCCGCGCGATTCGGAGCCCGGGGGCGACAGCACCGACACGGATTTACGGGCCGACATCACGACTCGCCCCCTGACGATCCTGATTAATCCCGAAATCGAGGTTTTGACAGACCAACAAGAAACCGGCTGGGAAGGCTGCCTGTCAGTCCCCGGCTTGCGCGGCCTGGTGCCCCGGCCCACCCACATCCGCTATCGCGGGCTTGCCCCAGACGGCAGCCGGATCGAGCGCGAGGCCCGGGGGTTTCACGCCGTCGTCGTGCAACATGAATGTGACCATTTGGACGGCATCTTGTATCCTATGCGCATGACGGACATGGGGTCGCTGCAATTTCTTGGCGCTTCTGAGGGGGCGACCTATGCACCCGGCAGCCGTAAAGCTGCTGAATAACTGGTGACCGGACAATTAGGTAAACGGACGATGACACAGCAATCTTCGGATTTTGACCAAACCCCAGATGAAATGCGTGATGCTATCTTGGATGCGGTATTGGCGCATGTGGCCTTCGACGGCTGGACCGAGGCCGCCATCAAGCGCGCCGCCGATGATCTGGGACTGAGCCGCGGGTTCATCGATCTGGCGTTCCCAGGCGGCCCGCTGGAGCTTGTGGAAGCATTCTCTAACCGCGCCGACGCTCGCCTCGGTCTGGTCTTGACCGCCGAACGGTTGGAACCCTTAAAAATTCGCGACCGGATCGCGCTCGCCGTCAGGACACGGATTGAAAGCAATGCCGCGCACCGCGAAGCCGCCCGGCGCGCATTGACGTTCCTGGCCCTGCCCCAGAACGCCGCCAAGGCCACCACCATGCTGTGGCGCACGGCGGACGCCATATGGCGGGCTGTGGGCGACAAATCAACCGATTATAATTATTACACAAAACGCAGCATCTTGAGCGCTGTGTTCAGCACCACCGTCCTCTATTGGCTGACCGACGAAAGCGAGGACCACGCCGAGACCTGGGCGTTTCTAGACCGTCGGATCAGCGATGTCTTGACGTTTGAAAAGGCCAAGGCCAAACTTTCCAGGATTGGTGACAGCGGCAAAGATTTGATCCGCGCCCTTGGCAAACTCCGCTACGGAACTTAGCCGTTTAAAACCACAGAAATTTCCAAATCTCCGTTATGGCGTCAATTATGCGTGATTTTTCACGTGATTTTTCAGATTTCTGTGCTATACTCTAAATCATAAAAAAGAACCGCGGGCTGACACATTCCGTCAACCGAATCGCTATAGGGATTGTGAGGACAGAACCATGCCGCCGATCACGACCGTCGCCGCCATATTTCGTGATACAATATCGCAATTTGCCGACAGACCTTTTTTGCACATCCCGGCGGTGGCCGCCAAAGCTTACGCCGCGACCGCCATTGATCTGACCTATGGCGAAGCTGAGCGTCAAATTTCTGCGCTCGAAGCGATCTACAAAGCAGCCGGATTGAGCACCGGCGATCGGGTCGGCGTGATCCTTGAAAACCGCGCCGAATTTTTCCTGCATTGGCTGGCGTTGAACGCGCTCGGTGTCTCGATTGTGCCGTTGAATGCCGAAGCCACGCCAAGCGATCTTGCTTACATCGTGGACGATAGCGGCCCGGTGTTTGTGCTGGCATTGCCGGAACGTGTGGGGCTCGGCGAAAAAATCATGACCGTGGCCAAAAATCCGGTCCGCGTGGTCGCCACCACCGATCTCAGCACCCTGCCGCGCATCGAAGCCAAATCGACAGAACCCACAGCCGCCACGGAATGCGCATTGCTCTACACATCTGGCAGCACCGGCGCGCCCAAAGGCTGCATTCTATCCAACGACTATTTTTATGTGATGGGCGATTGGTATCGTAACCTTGGCCATCTTTGCACCATGATACCAGGCACGGAACGATTGCTGACACCCTTGCCGCTGGTGCATATGAATGCGCTTGCCACATCCGCCATGGGCATGATCATGACCGGTGGATGTATCATTCAGCTCGACCGTTTCCATCCGTCATCCTGGTGGCAGACAATTTCGGAATCCGGGGCGACCATCATTCATTATCTGGGCGTGCTGCCCGCAATCTTACTGGCCTTGCCGGAATCACACTATGATCGCGCCCACAAAGTTCGCTTCGGCTTCGGTGCTGCTGTCAATCCAAAGCATCATACGGTCTTTGAAGAGCGTTTCGGTATTCTGTTGCTGGAAGCCTGGTCGATGACCGAAGTCGGCGGCGCGGCGGCGGTGATGGCGCAAAAAGAACCGCGCCATATCGGCACATCTTGCTTTGGTGTCCCCGAAAGTTTCATGGAATGGCGGATCGTTGACGACGCTGGGAAAGACGTAAGCCCCGGTCAGCCCGGTGAATTTCTGGTGCGTCGTGCCGGCGATGATCCCCGCGCCGGATTCTTTTCCGGGTACCATAACAAACCCGAAGAAACCGCCGAAGCCTGGGCCGGAGATTGGTTTCATACCGGCGATATCGTGCGCGAAGGACCGGATGGATCGCTCCACTTCGTCGACCGCAAAAAAAGCATCGTGCGGAGATCGGGCGAAAACATTTCGTCGTTTGAAGTCGAAGCCGTGTTGTCGCAAATACCCGGCGTCGCCGCGGTCGGCGTCACGCCTGCCCCCGATGAAATCCGTGGCGAGGAAGTGTTTGCCGCAATCGTTCTCAAAGACGACGCCGAACCAACCGAAGCCACCGCCGTTCGTATCACCGATGCCGCCCGCGCCGTACTGACCTATTACAAAGTCCCGGGCTATGTGGCGTTTCTACCATCGCTTCCGCTGACGGCGTCGCAAAAACTGCAACGCGGTGAGTTGAAAAAAATCGCCCATGCTTTGGTCGAAAAAAATGCCGCCTATGATTTGCGCGCCTTGAAGAAAAAACAAAAAGCGGAAAAATCAGCATGACCTATCCGCAACCCTATACCGGCATTGCCGTTGCTGTCCCCGTCACCGTTCCTTATGAACGGCGCAGCGAACGCGGGGCTCAATGGTATGCGGCGATGGCGCTCAAGGGCTTGCTGGATCAAACCGGATTACAAAAGTCGGACATCGACGGCTTAACACTGTCGTCGTTTTCGATGACCCCGGACACTGTGGTGTCGATGACCGCCTATCTCAACATGTCGCCGCGCTGGATCGAACAGATCCCGATGGGCGGGGCCAGCGGTGTGGTTGCGATGCGTCGCGCCGCCCGTGCTGTGCAGATGGGTGACGCGGAAATCGTTGCATGCATCGCCGCCGACACCAATCATCCGTCCGCCTTCCAAGATTTGGTTGCGGACTTCAGCACCTTTTCACGGGACGCGGTTTACCCTTATGGCGCGGCCGGGCCAAACACCGTGTTCGCCATGATCACCCGCCACTATATGGAAAAATTCGGGCTAAGCCGCGCCGACTTCGGGCGGCTCTGTGTATCGCAACGGATCAACGCCGGAACAAATCCTTATGCGTTATTGCGAGAGCCCTATTCGCTGGACGACTATATGAAAGCCCGCGTCGTCGCCGATCCGATCCATCTTTTGGATTGCGTGATGCCCTGCGCCGGAGCCGAAGCATTTTTGGTGATGAGCCAAGATCGCGCCCGTGCGCTCAACCTTCCCTATGTCACCATCAAAGGCGCGGTCGAACGGCACAATGCCTATCCCGAAGATCCGATCCCGACCCGCGGTGGCTGGGCCATGGAACGTGATCGGCTGTACGGTATGGCATCGCTCGGCCCGAGCGATATCGATTTTGTCGAAACCTACGACGACTATCCGGTTATTTCCGTGATGCAGCTCGAAGATCTTGGGTTCTTTGCCAAAGGCGACGGCGCGCGATTTTTGCGCGAAACAGATCTGACGGTCCACGGCGATCTTCCGCACAATACCTGTGGTGGGCAATTGTCCGCCGGTCAAGCGGGCGCTGCCGGTGGTTTTATCGGCACCGTCGAAGCTATTCGACAATTGACCGGCCAAGCGTTCAGCGGCGGCGCTGTGGAGAATGCCCGGTTCGGTTTGGTATCCGGTTACGGCATGGTGATCTATGATCGCTGTTTATGCACCAGCGCCGCCATTCTTGCACGGAGCGACGCATGACGACCGCCCTGCCCCCAAGCTATCGTACATCGTTATGGTCGGCTGTCACCGAAGGCGCCAAGGACGGTAAATTTTTGCTGCAATACTGCCCTGCTTGTGGCCAATACCAATATCCACCGCGGGAAGTTTGCGCTGATTGCTTATCACCATCACCCGAGTGGCGCGCCGTTGATGGCGCCGGTGTTGTCATATCCTGGACCACACAACACGCAAGCCTTGAACCATGGTTTCGGGATCGCCTGCCATTGCAAATCGCGCTTGTGCGGTTGGATTGCGGCCCGGTTTTATACAGTTTCACCGATACAACCATGAGCAGCGGCGATCGCGTAACCGTCACGGCAAAAATTGATGCCAGCGGTGTTGCCGTGCTGTGTGCCACAAAATTTTAGGGAGAGCGAACAATGAGTGCGGCCAAGACGACAGCAATAGTGACCGGCGGTTCTGCCGGAATCGGCAAAGCTATTGTCGAAGATTTGCTCAATCGCGATTACACGGTGATCTCCTTGGCCCGCCGCAAGGCCGACTTCAATCATCCGAAATTAATTTCGTATGAAGTTGATTTGACCGATGCCGTCGCGACACAGCAAGTGGCTGCCGAAGCCGCGCGCCAAAATCCAGCCGCCAATATCGTGCACAATGCCGGGGCGTTGCGAGAAGCGTTGATCGAAGATGTCAAGCTCGATGACCTGAACGCCTTAGTGAATATGCATATGGCGGCCTCCATATCGTTGGTGCAAGCCAATCTTCCGGCCATGAAGGAGGCGCATTTCGGACGTGTTTTGAATATGTCGACCCGCGCCATCGTCGGTCTTCAGCGCCGCACATCCTATGCCGGAACGAAAGCGGCGTTGATCGCCATGACACGCACCTGGGCGTTGGAATTGGGCGAGCACGGCGTCACCGTCAATGCCGTCGCGCCGGGCCCTGTTGTCACCGAGATGCTGACCAACGTCATCCCCGAAGAAAGCGAGCGCGCCGCGGCGCTTGCCAAAAGTTTACCTGCCAAACGTCTCGGCCGACCCGAAGATGTCGCCCGCGCCGTTTGGTTTTTCCTCGATCCCGCCAGCGACTGGATCACGGGACAAACATTGTTCGTGTGCGGCGGCGCCAGCATTGGCAGCCTCGCACTTTAGTCTACAGTCTGCGATAACGGAGACACGCCATGTACGACATTGCCCATATCCAAAACCTCGTTGAGCCCAATCGTGTTCATCGTGATGTCTATCTCGACCCACAAATTTTCGACATGGAAATGATCCATGTCTGGGGCAAAGCCTGGGTTTATCTCGGGCATGAAAGCCAAATCAAAAACCCAGGTGATTATTACGCCACCACGATCGGAAAAGAAAATGTGGTGATGGTGCGTGGCAAGGACGGTAAAGTTCATGTCATCCATAATCGCTGTGCCCATAAAGGCGTGAAAGTCGCGACCGAAGGCTGCGGCAGCGTCAAGGGCTTTAAATGCCCCTATCATGGGTGGACCTATAATCTGGACGGCACGTTGCAAGGTGTGCCGGCCCGCGCCGGCTATGCCGATACCGGTTTCGATATGGCCGATCCGAAATTTCATATGCAAAAAGTCGCGCAAAGCGACAGCTATCGCGGGTTTGTGTTCGCGACCCTGGATGCCAACGCCCCAAGCCTAAAAACATTTTTGGGCGATGCCGCCGCCACACTCGACAACATGTGTGACCGGTCACCCGAAGGTGAAGTGGAAGTGGCTGGCGCACCGTTGCGCTACATTCACGATTGCAACTGGAAAATGTTCATCGAAAATCTGAATGACGCCATGCATCCGATGGTCGCCCACGGATCGGTCGGCAATTCGACCAAGCGCTTGGCGGCAAAGCTGCCGAAAGATGTGCCTTACCCGCGCGAAGCCGAAATCATTTTCCCGTTCAATTCATCTTATCAGTTTTTTGACGCCATGGGCGTTACCGGCTTGCCGTATGGCCATGGCTACATGGGCGGCAAGCAAAGCATCCATTCGTCCTATTCCGACGTACCTGGATATTGGGACGCCATGGTCAAATCCTATGGCGAAGACCGGACCAAAGAAATTTTATCGCAAAATCGCCATAACACGATTTTCTATCCAAGCTTCACGGCCAAAGACGCCATTCAAGCCGTGCGTCTTGTAAAACCGATCAGTGTCGATAAATGCGTCGTTGAATCCTGGCACTTCCGGTTAAAAGGCGCGCCGGAAGATCTATTGCGGCGAACAATTTTGTATTCGCGCCTGATCAATTCCAACGCATCGATGGTTGGGCCTGACGACTGGGATTGCTACAGCCGCATGCAAGAATCCTTGCGTTCAGATTCATATGAATGGGTCGATATAAGGCGCGGCATCGGCAAGGAAGATCACGAAGGGCAAGCCTTGCGGTCGTTCGGCACCAGTGATTTGTCGTTCCGCAATCAATATAAAGCCTGGCTGGCCTACATGACCACCAGCAGCACAAAAGAAAGAGCCGCTTGATGACGACAGCAGCTTTAGAAAAACTCGACATTCGCGATATCGAAGCGTTTCTTTACCGGGAAGCCGATTGTCTGGATCGCACCGATCTCGATGCCTGGATCGAGCTTTATGCCGAAGACGGCAGCTATTGGATGCCGGTCACACCGGACCAACCGGATCCATTCACACATATCTCGTTGTTCTACGATGATCGGCTGTTGATGGAAATTCGCCGCATCAATTTTACGCAAGATGCATCGTCGTTGATCTACGCCGTGCGATCTTCGCATATCATCGGCAATGTACGGATCAAAAGCTGGGACGGTGAGATTGCCGAAGTGACCTCGAACTTCCATGCCGCATTCTTTTATCGCGGCGAACAAACACTCTATGCCGGGCGCTATACGCATACGCTGCGCAAAAATGGCGATAGTTGGCTTATTCAAAGAAAGCGCGTTGATATTCTGAATGCCGATCAACCGCTCAAAAGCTTGGTTTTATATCTGTAACCCTGTCATTGCCGGACTTGATCCGGCAATCCACCATGTTCGGAACCGCTGTGCACATGGAACCATGGACCACCGGGTCGAGCCCGGTGGTGACAAACAACGCACCCGTCATTGCCGGACTTGATCCGGCAATCCGCTATCTTCGGCACCGCTGTGCAAGTGAGACCATGGACCACCGGGGCAAGCCCGATGGTGACAAACAACGTACCTGTCATTGCCGGACTTGACCCGGCAATCCGCTATGTTCGGCACCGCTGTGTACGTGGGACCATGGACCACCGGGTCGAGCCCGGCGGTAACAAACAACGTACCTGTCATTGCCGGACTTGATCCG
>JBBCIP010000252.1:0-19922 GCA_037189785.1 Alphaproteobacteria bacterium | reverse complement strand
GCCAAAATCAATTGTCCCCATATTTCAGCCTATTGATAGTGTTGTAGCCTATTAGTCGTGAAGTATTTGTAAAATTTACCGACACAATTGAAATAATTTGTGACAATTGGCAAAGTTAACTCATTGTCATGAAAGTGTAATGTGCTAGTCCTATCAGCAATATTTTCTATGTGCGAGCTCATCCTCGGAGCAGTATAAGAGCCATGCGCGGCGATAACTCAAATCCTACTCCTCGATGGTTGCTCCATGCGGCTTTGCCGACCGTGATCGTGTTGGCCATTCTGACCATTGCCGGTAAGATTTCAGGGATTGGGGCTGCACTTTTATGGCTCGCTGTCCTGGTTTCGGGGACTTGGTATTGGCTCGGCTATCACCGCGACATGGATGCCGAGCGTCAGCAAGGCCGTCTCAGCCTGCTGCGCCGGAACGGTCCAATTTCCAGCAACCAAGGATCCGCCTTTCTGTTCAATTTGGTAGAGGGGTTGAGTGATCCGCTTATTTTACTGGATATGAAGAGTCGCGTTATTCATGCCAACCGGGCCGCCAAGGCTTTACTTGGCGACGGTATTGTCGGCAAGGACATCTCCTTTTATTTGCGCAACCCCACGGCATTAAAGGCTATCGAACAAGCGGCCATTGAAAAAGTGGCGAAAGAGCAAGAATTCACCCTTTTAGACCCGGTTGAACGCTCATGTTTGATGCGGGTCAACGTGATCAATATCGGTGAATCGTTTCATGCGGCCGAAATTTCGGAGGCAGACGCCAATGAAAGTGAACGAGCGCAATATCTGCTGCTTTCAATTTTAGATATCAGTCAAATCAAGTTGGCTGAAAAGATGCGAGTCGATTTTGTCGCCAACGCCAGCCATGAACTTAGAACACCCCTAGCCTCCGTGATTGGGTTCATTGAAACGCTGCAAGGACCAGCGGCAGAAGATGCCGGCGCGCGCAATAGGTTTCTCAGCATTATGATGGCGGAAGCCACACGGATGCATCGTTTGATTGATGATCTGTTGTCATTGTCAAAAATCGAAATGGACCAACATCAACCTCCGGAAACGGCGGTAGATCTGCCTTTGGTCATAAAAAGTTTGGCCCATACCCTCGAATTGCGGGGCGGGGCTAAAATCAAACTAGAGATTCCTGATGATTTACCGTCTATCCGTGGAGATAGAGATCAATTAACTCAAGTTTTTCAAAATCTTATCGATAATGCCATCAAATATGGGCGGCCTGACACCCCTGTTGAAATTACTGTCAGACCGATAGAAAGACTGCCAAATCGAACGGAACCGGGGGTATCGGTGACAGTCTTTAATGCCGGTGACGGTATTCCTGCCGAGCATATTCCCCGGTTAACAGAACGGTTTTATCGGGTGGATAATGCCCGCTCCCGGAAAATGGGTGGAACCGGGCTTGGACTAGCTATTGTCAAACACATCATAACGCGGCACCGCGGCGCTTTGACGATTGCCAGCATTATCGGGACAGGAACCACCATTACTGTTTCCCTGCCCCTCTATAAATCTAAAGAAATCAATAGTTAAGTGCCTGTAATAAAACTGTCACAAAATAGTCGTAAATCAGTAATGGCGGACCAGTAACGTTCGCGGCATCTGATAAGGGGTCACGCAAATCATGAACGATTTCAAGCCTTCTCGGATTGGACAACGCAACAACCTCGGAGACGTTAACGTGCTGAAACAATCAATCTATGCCGCAATCGGCGCTGGCTTGGTCGCCCTTTCTTGGTCGGCCGACGCTGTCGCGCGCGATCAGATCCGGATCGTCGGTTCATCCACTGTGTTCCCGTTCTCGACCGCTGTGGCTGAAGAGTTTGGTCGCACTACAAAATTCAAAACCCCAATCGTTGAGAGCACCGGTACCGGTGGTGGTATCAAGTTGTTCTGCTCCGGCGTTGGCGTACAAAATCCAGACATCGCTAATGCTTCGCGTCGGATCAAAGACTCCGAAGTTGAGCAGTGCGCGAAAAATGGCGTAACGGAAATCACCGAAGTTAAGATCGGTTTTGATGGTATCGTTTTTGCTAACGCCAAAAAGAATCCAGCCAGCAACTTCACTCTGAAGCAAATCTGGCTCGCTCTTGCTAAAGAAGTTCCAGTAAACGGTCAGTATGTTGCTAATCCATACAAGACTTGGAACGACGTAGATTCTTCCTTACCGAAGACCAAAATCGAAGTTTATGGTCCTCCGCCAACGTCCGGTACCCGTGACGCTTTCGTTGAGTTGGCTATGGAAGTTGGTTGTCAAGCCTTCCCAGAAGTTAAGGCTCTGAAGAAGGAAGACGAAAAGAAATTCAAAGCTCTTTGCCACACCGTACGTGAAGACGGCGCTTATATCGAAGCTGGCGAAAACGACAACTTGATCGTGCAAAAGCTGCAAGCCAACCCGAATTCTTTCGGTATCTTTGGCTTTAGCTTCTTGGATCAAAACGGTGACGTTATCCAAGGCAGCAATATCGAAGGTGTACAACCAACCTTTGAAAATATTGCCGCAGGCAAATACGGCGTTTCTCGCTCGATCTACTTCTACGTCAAGAACGCACATGTTAAATCCGTTCCTGGCATCAAAGAATTCATCAAAGAATTCACCAGTGAAAAAGCATGGGGCGAAAGCGGTTATCTGGCTGACAAAGGCTTGATCCCACTTCCTGCCGCTGTGCGTGCTACAGTAGCGGCTGAAGTCAACGCTTTAACCCCACTGAAGCTGAAGTAATCGGATATGATAAAGGCGGCAGTATATAATAAATTTTATACTGCCGCTTTCTTTATCGCAGCCGTCGATGATAGCCGCTTGAATAAAAAGATTTGGCATAAAGAAGAAATTACATGTCCTTGACGCTACTCTTTGCTTTCATCCTGGCCATGACGGCCATATTTTTCTTTCTCGGTCGCAGCCGCGTTATGGCCCAAAGCAATGGCCGTCTCAGCACGCTGCATTCCCTCCCCTCCTATTATGGTTGGTTTAGCGCTGTTGCCTGTCTTTTACCGGCAATTGCGGTGCTTGTTTTGTGGATTGCCTTTGGCAATTGGGGGATTGACCGAGCCATTCTCAGCGGCCTTCCGGCCGACATGACAGCCGCCTCGTCCGGCGAGGTGCGTCTGGTTTTGAATGATATTCAAAACTTGGCCAAAGGAGACGCTGTTTCCCAAGCCAATAATCCGGTCATTATTCAGGCCGCTGAACACTACAAGGCGCTCCAGCTTAAAAGCTCCTATGCGGTAACGGCTTTGGCGATCGGGTTGGGAATTATCGGCGGTCTTTTGTCCCTTCGTCTTATTGCTCCGAATTATCGAGCCCGCCCAAAAGTGGAAACGATCATCATCCGCTTTATGGTGATTTGCTCGACAATCGCTATTCTGACGACTGCGGGTATCGTGTTCTCATTGATCTTCGAAGCCGTACGCTTTTTCGAACGTGTGCCGATAACAGAATTCCTGTTTGGCCTGAACTGGAGTCCGCAAACGGCCATGCGGGCCGACCAGGTCGGGAGTTCCGGGTCCTTTGGTGCGGTTCCGTTGTTTGCTGGTACGTTGCTGATCACCTTCATTGCGATGCTGGTCGCGGTGCCGATTGGATTGATGGCAGCGATCTACATGACCCAATACGCCAGCGAACGGTTGCGTAAGATCGTCAAGCCATTGCTTGAAGTTCTGGCTGGTATCCCGACGGTTGTATACGGCTTCTTCGCCGCCCTTGTGGTCGGCCCGTTTTTCCGCGAATTTGGGGCCAATCTTGGTCTGACGGTTGCATCGGAAAGTGCGCTGACGGCTGGGATCGTCATGGGGATCATGATTATCCCGTTCGTATCATCCCTATCTGACGATGCCATCACCGCCGTACCGCGGGCCATGCGGGATGGGTCGTTCGCTTTGGGCTCAACAAAATCGGAAACGATCCGTCAAGTTCTGATCCCCGCAGCCCTGCCCGGTATTGTCGGCGCTGTTCTGCTGGCCGTATCCCGCGCCATCGGTGAAACGATGATTGTGGTGATGGCCGCCGGTCTTTCCGCCAACTTAACCTTCAATCCTTTGGAGGCTGTCACCACCGTTACGGTACAGATTGTAACCCTGCTTGTGGGTGACCAGGAATTCGATAGCTCCAAAACATTGTCTGCCTTCGCCCTTGGCTTAGTCCTCTTTACCGTCACCTTGGCGCTGAACGTTTACGCCTTGCATGTGGTGCGCAAATATAGAGAAACCTACGAATGACAAACGAGACGCAATCTTCGGCCGGTGCGACGGTTTGGAATACGCCAGAAATGCAGTCGCGTATTAAGCGGCGGTATGCCTCAGAAAGCCGCTTTAAGTTCTTTGGCATTGCCGCCATCGTTGTTGCCATTGCAGCTTTGGTCATCCTGATGACGACAATCTTGTCGAAAGGCTTGACAGGCTTTTTGCAAACGCAAATTCAGTTGGAAGTGACCTTTGATCAAACCGTCATTGGTGATCCAGCGTCTCCCGACTTTATTAATCAAGTGAACGCGGCGGATTACGCTGTTTTGTTACGCAATGCCCTACAAAAACAATTTCCTGAAGTTTCGGGGCGCCAAGATACACGTGCTCTTTATAATCTCCTGAGCACCGGCGCGCGCATGCAATTGCGGGATATGGTCCTTGAAAATCCAAGCATTATCGGCACAACGCAAAAAGTTTGGGTTATCGCGGCCGATGATGTGGATATGTTTGTGAAAGGCCAGATTTCGGCCGATGTGGACGAAAGCGAACGCCAGGTAAAAGATAATGCCATCGGCTGGATCAACGCCCTGAAACAAGCCGATGCCATCGACACGCGCTTTAATACCCATTTCTTCTCATCTGGCGATAGCCGGGAGCCGGAGTTGGCCGGGATCTGGGGCGCCACTATGGGATCGATCCTGACACTCAGCGTAACTTTGGCAATCGCCTTCCCGATTGGGGTCGCGGCCGCGATCTATCTTGAAGAGTTCGCGCCCCAAAACAAATGGACCGATATGATCGAGGTTAACATCAACAACCTCGCCGCAGTGCCATCTATTGTGTTCGGTTTGTTGGGGCTTGCGGTTTTCCTCGGGACCATGGGGCTACCTCGATCGGCGCCGCTGGTCGGTGGGTTGACGTTGGCATTGATGACGCTCCCGACCATTATCATTGCGTCGCGGGCCTCGATCAAAGCGGTTCCGCCGTCGATCCGCGCCGCTGCAACCGGGCTTGGGGCTTCGAAAGTGCAAGTCGTTGGTCATCATGTGTTGCCCTTGGCGATGCCGGGGATTTTGACCGGAACCATTATCGGTATGGCCCAAGCTTTGGGTGAAACGGCTCCCCTTCTGATGATTGGGATGGTGGCCTTTATCGTCGATATTCCGCAAAGCATTACCGATGCGGGCACGGTGTTGCCGGTCCAGGTCTACCTGTGGGCCGATAGTCCCGAACGGGCCTTTATGGAAAAAACCTCGGCCGCAATTATTGTTCTTCTTTTCTTCTTGGTCGCCATGAATGCGATTGCAATTTTCTTCCGGCAAAAATTTGAGAAACGCTGGTAGGTTTTGATATCTGGATTTGGACTCGGACACACGGATTAACAGGCTGGAAATGAACGTTATGAACCTGAATGTAAAAGCGGAGACCGCCGTTAAAGCCCGGTCACCCAAAATGTCCGCGTCGGACGTCAAGGTTTTCTATGGCGAAAGCCAAGCTTTGTACGATGTCGGGATCGACATTTATAAGGATGAAGTGACGGCCTTGATCGGCCCGTCCGGCTGCGGGAAATCGACATTTCTGCGGTGCTTGAACCGTATGAACGACACCGTCTTGGGCGCTCGGGTCGAAGGTAAGATCACGCTCGACGGTCAAGACATCTATGGCAATGCCATGGACGTTGTGCATTTGCGGGCCCGGGTCGGCATGGTGTTCCAGAAGCCGAACCCCTTCCCTAAATCGATCTATGACAACATTGCCTACGGTCCACGGATCCATGGTCTGGCGCGGAAAGGCGCTGAATTGGACGAGGTTGTCTTCACCAGCCTGAAAAAAGCCGGTCTGTGGGACGAAGCAAAGGACCGTTTGCATCAGCCCGGTACGGCTTTGTCAGGTGGTCAGCAGCAACGTCTTTGCATCGCCCGGGCTATTGCCGTGAACCCGGAAGTCATCTTGATGGACGAGCCCTGTTCGGCGCTCGATCCGATCGCCACAGCCCGGATCGAGGAATTGATCGACGAGTTGCGCGGTCGTTATGCCATCGTGATCGTCACCCACTCGATGCAGCAAGCTGCCCGGGTGTCGCAAAAAACTGCGTTTTTCCATCTCGGTAAATTGGTGGAATACGGCCCAACGGCTGAGATTTTCACCAATCCGAAAAAAGAAAAAACCAAAGATTATATTACGGGCCGTTACGGTTGATTTTTAGCGGTAATGTTTAGCAAGGATTATTGAATATGGCACAAGAGCATACCGTTAAATCATATGATGAGGAGCTCAATCAGCTCCGCAGCATGATCTCGCGCATGGGCGGTTTGGCCGAAGCGCAATTGACCGGCGCGATCGACGCTTTGGGTGAACGCAATGAAGAGAAAGCCCAACGCATTATTGCGGCCGATCGCTCCATTGATATCCTCGAAAAGGAAGCTGAAACCTTGGCCGTGCAGATGATTGCGCTGCGCTCACCCATGGCTGATGACCTTCGGGAAATCGTCTCGGCATTGAAAATTTCTTCTATTCTTGAGCGCGTCGCCGACTATGCCAAGAATATGGCCAAGCGATCGATCGTGCTCAATCAATCCGAGCGGGTAAAGCCGGCGGTTTTGATCCCACAAATGGTCGATCTCACCAAGATCATGCTGAAAGACGTCCTCGACGCCTATATTGATCGGGACAGTGAAAAGGCCCTGATGGTGTGGGAAAGCGACAAGGGTGTCGACGAACTTTACAATAGTTTGTTCCGGGAACTCCTCACCTACATGATGGAAAACCCGCGCTTGATCACGCCCTGTACGCATATATTGTTTATTGCCAAGAACGTTGAACGTATTGGCGACCACGTTACAAATATTGCAGAAATCGTTTATTATCAGGTTGAGGGACAAAATCTCGAGATCAACCGTCCAAAACGAGATGACACTAGCTTTGCAACAGTGTCTCCACACAAGGATCTTTAAAACACGACATGAAACCACGGATACTTCTGATCGAAGACGACATCAGCCTTACTGAACTGGTGCGCTATAATCTAGACCATGAAGGGTTTGAGGTCGAATGCGCGGCTGATGGTGAAGAAGGGTTATTGATGGCCCAGGAGACACCACCGGATCTCGTATTGCTTGATTGGATGTTACCGAATTTGTCTGGTATTGAAATTTGCCGTCGGCTCCGACGCAACACGTCGACGGCAAATGTACCGGTTATCATGTTGACGGCCCGTGCTGATGAAGCGGACCGCATTCGTGGCCTTGATACGGGGGCGGATGATTACATTACCAAGCCGTTTTCACCGCGCGAGTTAATCGCCCGGATCCATGCCATTCTGCGCCGTATCCGCCCTGCCCTGACAGGGCAAATGTTGCGGTATGATGATATTACCTTGGATGGAACATCGCACAAGGTAGCTCGGAATGGATCGCAAGTTCACTTGGGTCCGACCGAGTTCCGTCTTCTCCGCCACTTTATGGAGAACCCGAGTCGGGTGTTTTCCCGCGAGCAACTGCTGGATGCTGTCTGGGGACATGATGTCTATGTCGAATTGCGCACGGTCGACGTTCATATTCGCCGTTTGCGGAAAGCGTTGACTGTGGACGGTACAAAAGACGTTATCCGGACGGTCCGCGCTGCCGGCTATGCACTGGATGCCGAAGGGGCTTGAAGCCCTCCTTTGGCCCCGTTAACCAAAAAACGTCGCTAAAATTTACAAAAACTATTGGTACCCCCACATCCAAGGGGGGTGAAAGCGCAGTATTGTGCGCTTTTCTCCACACTCGATGCTTCTGGCCCAACATTTGCTTGTAGTAAATTAGCCGGTACGCCAGTGGAGTTTGACTGTTTTATCGGCCCTACAAATTTACCGATGACGAACGGTATATATTGTGGTTTTATGTATTCAAGACTCTGGATGTAGTATCTTCGCTTTGGGTTGGGGCTCGGCGGTGATGTTGGGACGTGTTGTATAAAAGCCTATACAACGACTGTGTCTTGAAAAGTCGTCTGAAACGAGGGGTCGGATGGTAGCGATGAGTAAACTTTCCCAAGACAATGAAGCCGATCGCATGTCGATGCGTAATTCGCTTTTAGTTTGGGTATTTGGCGCGGTCCTAGGTTGGGTCGTTGCCGTGGTAGCGGTTTATTCTGTTATTCGCGATAATGAAGATCACGTCATTGCGCAGGATAAGATTTCCGTACCGGAACATCTCAATACGATTGAGCCCGCCGCCGGCGAAACTAGGGATTAGGCGTTTTAAGTCCTTGTTTCTGCAATAACTTATGCAAATAAACGACCGGAATAGCAAAAGAAATTCCGGTCGGTTCCGAAAGCGCCCGCTCCTTTGTTTCTTTAACAAAAGTGCTGTTTAAAATCGCTTCCACCCTGCCCGTTCGCACGTCATAAAGCGGGCTGCCGCTATTTCCCGGAAATGCTGTTAGATCAAGTTGATAGACATCGAATGGTTGGCGCAAGATCATGCGCGCATCCAATAACTGTGCGGACGCTTGGGGAATTCGGATCGGCGTGATGGCTGAAATGATCCCCACATGGGTTACCGGATAGACACCCAGAACAGATCCTATGGGATAGCCAGTGATGGCAATCGATGTTCCTTCCGGCAAGACAGCACCATTGCCAAGCTTGACTATGGGTAACGGTTCCCCGGCTATTTTGAGCAAAGCCAGATCATGTTCGGGATCTGTTTGTAAGATAACGGCATCGCGATCTTTATAGGTCCGTCCGTTACCGACGATGACCACCAGTTTTTCACGGCTGGACACTTCCGGGGCTTTGGCGATGACGTGGTAATTGGTCACCACATGCAAGCCGTCATGAACGACAAAGCCCGTGCCTTTGAGCTCGACGGGCGGACGGCGCAGAGCTTCGAATGTGCCGATGCCGACCAGGCTATCCTTCATGGTACGGACAATTTGTGGAAAATCTTCTGGGGTAAAGACACGCGCATCGGCGGTGACCGTTCCCAGTGTCGTCATGACAGCAACGACTGGAACAGCCCGTATTCCGGCAACAATGCGACGCAATATCTCCACCTTACGGTCCTTCGATCAGAACAAGCGCAAATGCTTTACACTTGAGTCAAACATTAATATGGCCCAAAGCGCAGAGGTATTGTTTGATCGCCCAGACTGATGGTCATCGACCAGACGTTTCAGATAGGTCATATCAAACAGCCCCATATCGCCAAGGCTCGGGCTTTCAACCACCGCCCGAATTTTGTCTTTGAGCGGTCCTCGGAACCATGCTTCCAAAGGCACAGCAAATCCCATCTTATCACGATAGAGCGTCTGATCGGATAAATAAGGCGTGAGCGCCTTTTTGAAGGTCATTTTGCCCTGCCGGCCATCAATATGGAGATCTGCCGGGATCGTCGCCGTCCATTCGACAAACTTATGATCCAGCAACGGCACGCGCGCTTCCAGCGAATGCGCCATCGAGGCACGGTCGACCTTGGTCAGAATGTCGCCGGGCAAATAGGTTTTGATATCGGCATATTGAATGCGCGACAATTCATGATCGACCGGTGCGTTGTCCATGACATCGCGCAGGACGCTCAACGCATTATACCCTTGCAAGCCGCGTTTAAATTCGTTCGAAAACAGCTTCGGACGTAACCGGTTCGGTAACATTGAAACGGTGTTGAAATAAGCTTCCGCAGCGCTGTAAGAAATGGATTCAAAGGTTGTCTTGGCACGCAGTGCTTTCGGCGCCCAATCCATTTTTGGATAAAGCCGTCCTAATGTACCAAATACCGGGCGACGGACCCAATACGGCAACAGATCGCGAATGCTTTGCTCGTATGAATGCCAACGATGACGCCGGTATCCGGCAAAAATTTCATCGCCACCATCACCGGATAAGGCCACGGTCACATGTTCCCGCGCCAATTGGCAGACACGGTAGGTCGGCATGGCTGAGCTGTCGGCAAACGGCTCGTCATAGAGAGCGGCCAATTGATCAACCAAAGCAAAGTCATTGGGATCGACAACCCGTGTGGTGTGGCGCGTATGATAACGGTCGGCAACTTCGAGAGCATACTGTCGTTCGTCGTAGTCGGGATGATCAAAGCCGATGGAATAGGTGTTGACCGGATCACTGATAAGCCCGGCCATCAACGCAACAACCGCACTTGAATCGACACCACCGGACAAGAACGCACCCAACGGCACGTCGGAGATCAGCCGCAGCTCCAACGCTTCTTTCAAACGTGGGATCATGGCTTCGGCCACCGCTTCATAGCTGTTGAGGCTCTTGTCGGCTTTATATTCGAGATGCCAGTAAGACCGTGACGTGGCAAAAGCCTCGCCGCGTTTTTGTGACAGAATATGGCCGGGCGGCAGTTTGCGCACAGCTTTCAAAATTGTTTTCGGGTCAGGTATGTAGCCATAGGCGAAATAATCTTCGACTGCTTGCGGGTCCATTTCCCGTGGCAAATCAGATATTTCCATTAATGACTTCAATTCCGAAGCAAACGCCAGACGGCCATCTGACAGCTGCACATAATAAAGCGGTTTGATGCCCAAACGGTCGCGGCACAAGGTCAGTGTTTGGCTGCGCCGATCCCAAATGGCGAAGGCGAACATACCACGGAAGCGGTCGATGCATTTCTCACCCCAAGCGGCCCAGCCATGCAAGATGACTTCGGTGTCGCTATCACTCCGAAACACATAGCCTTCTGCTTCAAGATCTTTGCGGATCTCTTTGAAATTAAAAATCTCGCCGTTGAAAACCACGGTCAAATCGCCGGATGGCGTGGTCATGGGTTGATGACCACCAGGGCTTAGATCGATGATCGCCAAACGACGATGGCCAAGCCCAAGGCCAGGCTCCATATGCACGCCGCTGTCGTCGGGCCCCCGATAAGCGATGCGTTCATGCATGCGAACGATCAGCGCCCGATCAAACTCCCGCGTTCCGCGTGCATCGAAAATACCAACCAAACCGCACATATGTTTTACCTTGATGACTGCTTACGCTTTTTATTGGGAATGGACTTTAAGGCCCGGAAGCTCAACATTTAAATGATCTAAGAAATCTTGTAGCGTTTCTGTGCTGGCTTCACGGCGATGCGTTTCTTCAGTCGATATGACCACAGCCACCCCAACGTCATCCCCACCGCTTAAGCGCGCCCATAAATGCTGCAGCTTGGTTTGGTAAGGGTTGCTGGTGATCGAACCGTTCATCCAATCCCATGACCAAGCAACGCGTGACACGCGATAGCGGGTTAGATTGCTTTGCAGAATGGTGTGGGTGTCGTCAGCAATGCGCGCTTGTGTCTTGGAGCTACCGTTCCAATCCCAATTCTCAGTTTCAAAGGTATTGCCGAATTGAACCAGTTCGGCCCCTTCTTGCTGATAGGGGTAATATCCGTAATAGAACGATACACGGACCCCATCGGTCTGCCGGACGTAGTCTTGTTTAATTTCGCGTGCAACACCCATATAGGTCGGTGTCCAGGGCGCGTCACCGCCCACAGGCTGCCAAGGTGCCCGCACATCGGGCGCGGCGAGTGGTGGTATCACCACGTCATCCGGGGCGCTGGTACCGCGGAAGCTCAAGAAAGCGGCGACTACAAAAACCAAAGATGAGGCGATAGTTGCTGCCGATACCCGGCTTAATGGCGGAATAACAGCTGGCATCTTGACCCAGCTATAATCAGCGGCGGGATCCTGTAACGGTTTATCGGCGAACAGCATCCCAAGACCGATCAAGGACAGGGTTACAAAAGCAAAGAACACCCAGCCATAGATCAAGTGATCGACACCGACGGCATATTCATTATCGGTCAAATAGGCGATGTAGATGATCCCAAACGCCCGGATGCCATTGGCCACAATCGGCACGATGATCGATAGTGCAATAACAGCCGACCGCCGCCACCAGCTTTTAAACGAGATGTTGGCGAACAAGACCCCAAGCGGCAGCATCGCAATCAAGTAACGGACGCCGGAACAGGCTTCCGCCACATGGAACAAGCCGGATGGCGTCGTGATGAACATGCCTTCGCGGTAGGTCGGGACATCGACCCAGGCCAATAGGACCACGGAAAAATCCGCTGTGACTTGCTGGAGCGGTTGAACCAGGAAATCACCGAACGGAACCGCAAACAACAAATAGGCCAGCGGTAAGATCAACGCCCGGGTCACTTGCCAGCCGAAGAAGATCAAAACGCTCGACTGGATCATGAACACCAGGGCGAATTCCTCGACCACCAGCGCGCCGACCAGACGGCCCAAGACCCATAAAAAAGCCGCGCCAGCAAGGAAGATCAGGCCGGACAACGCCGGTTTCGGCACGGTCAGGGTGAACAAATTCCGTCGTTCCCACACCAGATAAGCAACGATGACCAGGATCAAGAAGCAGTGCTGGAAAGTAACGTTGCCCCACCAGGTCTTGACCATCGGAATAACGGTATCCTGGAACAAAAACAGCCCGAGGACGAGCGTCATAGCCCATAGAAGCGCGGTGACACGCCACCGCCGCTGATCTGCGCTTATTGCTTTGCTCTCACTATCCATCGTTATGTCCGACATTGATGGTCCGATACCGTCAGTCAATCACTAAGTCTTTGAAGAAACGTAAACTGCATGATCATTTGGACAAATTATTCTTCAATCCCGAGATCATGTTCCAACGAGTGTAGACTGTTTTTCCAACTATAAAGGTCAACAACCCGTGACCGTGCTCGACGTCCAATTTCAGGGTCGATTGCACCCTTAAGGCTATCCAGAACCGTTTTTGTCATAGCGGCTGCATCTGCGGTGACAATCAGGTCCTGGCCGGGTGTGGCATCGATGCCTTCGAACGCTTCCGGTGTTGCGATCACCGGTTTGGCCATGGCCATACCTTCGAGCACTTTGTTCTGGATACCGCGCGCAATCCGTAGCGGACACACAACCGCAGAGGCATGGGCAACATAAGGCCGCACATCAGGCACCCGACCGGTTACAACAACCCCAGGCATCTGCGCCAACGCCGTTACGGCTGCCGTCGGTTTGCCGCCGACGATATAAAAACGAGCATTTGGATCGGCGGTATGAACTGCTGGAAAGATACTGCGGGCAAACCAATCGACTGCATCGACGTTGGCCCAATAGTCCATGGCGCCGGTGAAGACGATGGCTTTTTCATTTGCTTCAAAAGGTGAGGCAAATCCATGCTCAGGCGAGAAATAATCAAAATCGACACCATTGTTTAAATGGCCGATTTTATGCGCGGACTCCGGCGCTAACGTGCGGAACAGCTCGGCTTCCTTATTGGATACGAACAGACTGCGATCAACTGTTGCTGCAATCTTGCGTTCAAACTCCAACAGCGTGCGCTGTTCGCGGTTATAAACCCAAGATACGGGCCAGCGCTTGCTTTCGGCATATTGACGCCATTTATCGCTATCGACATCGACAAAGTCCATGACGATGCGGCCCATTTGCTTACGGCGACTGGTGATATATTGGCCCATCGGAGATGAATAAAGGTAGGTAGCGGCCATCGCCCCTTCCCCAATCACCCGATCGACCCAACGCCGCATGCGGATGTCCCAATAATAGCCTAAGGACAGCGCTTGCCCGGACCGAAAGCCCCACGCCAAACTGCGCACCTTGGCAGGGCGCGCTGCCAGCGGTAAGGCCAACACGTCTTCACAAAGATCCTTCAGGAACGGCACGTGGACCATATCAGCCGGATCGTCGACGAAACACCCAAGGTACACGGTGTGGCGTTTGGCAAGATTAGCCAAAATATTCCACGATCGGATTTTATCCCCCTTATCTGGGGGGTACGGTATGCGATGCGCCAGAAACAGGATCTCGGCCATGGGTCACATCCTATCCAAGATCGCGGGCAATAATCGGCCCGACTGTATTGGCAATAAACAATGGTAGTTTTGACCAGACCGCAATCATCAGCCGATATTTAGGGTTCATCGGGCTTAAGTCGGGCATCGCCACGCCCGGCGCCAGTTTATATTCATATTCAAGCGGATCCGGCTCGAAGCCCCAGTTCTTCTTGAACGAATAAGGACCGGTGCCGACTTTACTACGCCCGAAATCGAACAGTGTGGCGCCCCGTTGTTCGACGGCCATGCGCATGACTTCCCAATACATGAAGTCATTGGCAGCGAGCCCACGAGCGGCCCGTGTCCCACCCCCGAAATACGGGAGAACTTCGCCCTTGTAGTGGAAGTTCATCACACTGGTGACGGGCTGCCCGTCATGCTCAATCGTAACGATATCGCATTCTTTGGCGCCATATTCCTGCATGATCCGCGAGAACAGTTTTTTACCGAACACCGGCGTCCCAAGGTTGCGGACACTTTCAGCATAAACTGCAAACAACCGATCAACGTCTTTATCGACGACACTTTTAAGGCCGCGATCAATGCCTTTCCGAACCATCGCCCGTTGTTTCCGTGGGATCGCTTTCATATTGGCGTCGTTGTCGGCATGAAGCGATTTGCGGAAAGTCACATAAAGGCTGTCTTTGACGGCCCAATCCGCATGGGTCCGTTTACGATTGCGATATTCAAGGACGGGAATACCGCCCTCCTCGGCGATTTTCCAAGCGGCTTGATCCAACATCTCAGACACATCCGGGCCATCGACGATCGGGCCGCCATAAACGCAGAATGCGTTCGCTATCAGCGATTTTCCGAAGAACGGGCTGCGGATTTCCGTCAATGGTAACAGGCCGCGGATTTCGCCGTTCTGTTCGACATAAAGATAGTGGGTGCGATGCCCGGTGGCATCGTGAATGACATCGGCCCAACCGGCGCGATGAAAGAATGTCCCATCAGGATGGGCATGAACATAGGCGTCCCAACGCGCCTTGTCCTCTGAGGTCAGCCGCTTGATAATCACGTGATGCCCTAGGCTAATTTTGGTTCAAGAAAAACACGGTCGGCACGGTCCCATTTAAAGTCACGCAATGCTTGGCGTAATTTATCGGCCATGACGTCCAGATTGGTGTAATGACGAAAACGCGATTTGGCGCTGGCATGAGATTGCTTCGGTTGATCCGGATCGATTTCCCATGGATGGAAATAGAAAATACAAGATTCTCCTTCCTGATTGACCCGCCGCATCGCCCAGCGTGACAACGTATAGGGTAATAAGCGGAAGTATCCACCACCGCCACAGGGTAAACGTTTTCCCATAAGCTCGACCGTTGTCACAGGAATTTCAATTAGTTCCGGGGCTTCTTTCGGGTGAAACGCGAATCGCGGCGCATCCGGCATACCATAATGATCGTGACGGATCGGATAGATGCTGGAGCTATAGATGTAGCCCGCTTCTTCCAGCACCTCGAGCGCCCATAAATTACGCTCGCCGATGGAAAAACTGGCGGCCCGATACCCGCGCACCTCGACACCACCCAAATCTTCCAACATCGCCTTTGCTTTGGTCACATCGGCTTTGAAGGTTGGGCGATCCTGGTCGCTGGCGCGCACATGGCTCATGCCGTGGCTGGCCAGCTCGTGGCCTTCACTGACGATCCGTTTGATCAAGCCCGGATACCGTTCGGCAACCCAGGCCAAGGTGAAGAAAGTCGCTTTGACACCTTCCTCAGCAAACAGATCAAGGACAGCATTGGTATTGCGGTCGACCCGCGACGGAAGTTGATCCCACGCGCCACGATCAATGACACCTTCAAACGCTTGGACCTGGAAATAATCTTCCACATCCACGCTCATGGCATTGATCACTGGCTTAGTGGCTGGTGTGGCTGTCATGCTGGTCCTTGCCCTCGTCGAACCATCTAGACGCAAGTTCGAGAGCATGTTTAATGGTTTGGTCGTGCATTCTCACATACTGCTCGAGGAGATCGAGCCGCCGTGTGATTTCTTCCAAAGACGATGCGCTACCATTTTGTGCCGTGAAACCAACACTATTGGCGACGCTATCAAAGCGAGCTTTTAAGTCGCCCGTGGCTTTTTGTGCTTCATGCATTTTAGCGGCGGCAGCACGGTTATCACGTTCAAGATCGTCGACCACTTCATCAACGACCGCGCCCGATATCTGAGTCAATTCCTCAAGAGCGCCGAATAACATGATGCGGGCGCACAATGTATTCAATCGACGCGGCACGCCGCCAGTATATTTATAGATCGCCGAAAACGCATCTTCGGTGAACTGTGGATTGTCTTTCCAACCAACCAATTCCAAGCGATGTTGGATATAGCCTTTAGTTTCATCCGCAGTCATCGGTTCAAGATGATGGGTTGCAATCACGCGTTGACGCAGTTGTTCGAGCTCCGGATCCAGAGCCCATTTTTCGCGAAATTCTGGTTGCCCCAATAAGAAGCTTTGCAACAACGCACGGTCGCCTTCTTGGAAGTTCGACAACATGCGTAGTTCTTCCAAGGCGCGTGTCGGCAAATTTTGGGCTTCGTCGATAATCAACAAAGCCCGTTTCCCGGCACGATATTGCGCGCGAAGATATTGTTCGATGCGAATCAGCAACGTTGATTTATCGGCGCCTTCGCTGGCAAGCCCGAACCCGGACGCGACCATCCGTAATGTATCGTCAGCGCCAAGTTGTGTGGTCACAACTTTACAGGCAACAAAACGATCTCGGTCCAGTTCATCAAAAAGATGCCCAACCAAAGTTGTTTTGCCAGCACCGATATCACCCGTGACGATGATGAACCCTTCCCCCTGGTTCAAACCATAGGTCAGATACGCCATCGCCTTTTTATGGGTGCTGCTATTGTAATAGAATCGCGGGTCCGGTGTTAGTTGAAACGGCTTGCCGCTAAGTTGGTAAAATTCCTCATACATCCTGCATCCCTAGAAGGTTGCCTTCACACTCAAACGCACTGCATTTTCTTCAAGATCACGCAGATTAAACGTCGAGCTCCGGTTGGTATAAAAATAGGTTATCCCCCCAGAGATGTATTCTGACAGACTATGGTTAAGAGCAACTTGACCGGAATAAAAATTATCGGTCCGCGCACCGGAATCATATTTGGTATGCTGATAGCTGCCACCAAGAGAGAAACTAGTTTTCCGCGACAGGCTGCGACTAAAGTTCAGTGAGCCGCCGTAATTGTCTTCGTCCCGTGTCGCGATGCGATAGGTTCGCTCTTCGTAGAAGGCTTGGCCGCTAACCGTATTACGACCACGCGATCCTGTTAAGCCGATGCTATAGCGTTTGCGGAAGAACGCGCTGTCGGTCAAAGAGAACCCACCTGGATCAATAACGGGATTGTTCGGATCGTCAAACAAGCCGTTTTGCAATATGCGCTGACTGGTTGTGACCTCTTCCGAGTAACTGATGTCGATGACACTGCGCTCAGACAGTTGGTAGCTGCCTTTAACGCTCCAATTGTCGTCACCATAACGACGACCACCACGCACCGTCAAAATAGACCGTGGTCCAGGTGTCAAGGTCACGCCGGCATCCCAAGTCAAGCCATCGTTCTTGTTTGTAAAGAACGTGCTATCGTCGTTTTCTTCATAACCGAGGCTACCGACCAAACGCAGCCAGCTGTTGACGGCATAATCACCGTTAAACCGAATTGAACTCCGTTCACTATCGCGAAAAGCATTTTTGCGATTATCGCGCGTGTAGTCAGCCGAGATGCTCCATCGGAAACGAGTGAACTGGCGACCGCTGTCGAGACTCAAAAGACCGCGATGCGTCACTGTTTCTTGCATAATATCGATAGGCACTAAGATTGGATTGTCGGGACGCCCCGTTTTGATATAGCCAAGGCTATACATGGCCGTTACCGTCCCAAACGTCCCAATCGGCCGCCGGATCGATGGTGAAATGGAATAGTTTTGGATCGTTTGCCGATTGTCGGTGACGTTATCCGTGTTGCTGGAAATCGAACCGCCGCGTTCAAGGAACTGCTGATTGATTGACGCACGGCCATCAAGATAGAACCAATCTTCGACCAATTCCGTATGGAGATTGGCATTCAAGTTATGACGCAAATCGGTTTCTTCATCCGAACGGGCGAAGACCAAAAAGTTGGCTATATAGTCGAGATTGAAGCGCATGCGTGCGCCCTGCCCGTTTATGCTGATTCCGGGACTGATGCGTGTCACGAAATCATATTCTTTATCGACCGCGTCGAGGTCGACGTTATCGGTATATGTTTCTGCAATTTCCAAACTGGGTATGGCCCGCCATTCACCAGCGGTTGCGCTTGTGCTGATGGCCATTCCACACATGAACGCATAGGCCGACAGACCAGCCATGAGGCGGGCTTTGCCAAAAAATACGTTATGAGTTTGTTTTCCCCCCCGGGAGATCAACCCCTCAGGTGCCGTAACCGTAGTATGATCCAAATTTCTTTTCTCCGGCTGAGAAGCGCGACTTGTTAAGAAGCAAATTGATATGCTGACAGGAATTTATCAGAGACAGCGCTTCTTTCAACTGTGGTTCGCGTGTTCTTTCGGCTTCCACCACAAATAGGATCTGCCCGACATGCAAAGCGAGCACTGAAGCCACGCTCGACGCTAAAACTGGTGGCGAATCAAAGATGATGATCCGGTCAGGGTAGCGTTTAGCAATTTGCTCAACGATGACGCCCATGCGCTCACTGGCCAACAACTCCGTGGTCAAGTTGTGTTGGCGACCAGCCGGCAAAAGCACCAAATTCTCGATATTGGTCCGCAGTAAGCAATCGCTAAGGTCAAGACTTTCGTCGGCGACCACATCCACCAAACCACGTCCGGCTTCAACGCCAAGTGTGCGTAAAACCTCAGGTTTATGAGTATCAGCATCGACCAGAAGCACGGTCACATCGCGTTCGGAAGCAATGCTCATGGCCAGATTGACCGAGCAAAAGGTTTTGCCTTCACCTGGCTGTGTGCTGGTGACCAACATCAGATTTCCATTGCGGATAGCGCCCTCGCCTCTGGCAAAAGCGTTCAACAACAAGCTCCGTTTTACGATCCGGAACTCTTCCGCCATGGTCGTGGTTTCGCTGTCGGGTGTAATGAAATTGCGGGACTTTAATGACTCAAGGTCGATGTTGACCTTCCGCGCCCCGCGGCCTTCTGAGGGCTTATGATCTTTCACCGGCTCAACAATTGGTGTTTCAACCGATTCGGTTTGTGCCAGATGTGGTGGCTGCGCGGATACGGTTTGCTCCTGCGCCTTCACCATTTTCTCAGCGGCCCGCTCTACCAGCGATCCCCCTGACTTCTTCATCTTTTCAGCAGCACGTTCAATCAGATCCATGTTTTGATCCTTGAAGCCTCAACTTGGGCCTAGGGTTTCAAAGGAAGCCCGAAGGCTTCCCGCTTCATTATGATAACAGCAAGTTGCCACGAACCATTTCAATCGCAACCACACCAGCAAAGGCCCCAAACAATCCGACCATGCCGATCGCAAATGCGATCATATTTCGAGATTGAATGCGCTTTTGTTGTTCCGTGATAATAGCCGAAATGCTGCCCAGTACCGGGAACGAGAAGGTATCTCGGAGCCGTTGAGCGGTCGGATACGTTGTATGCAATTGGCTCATCAAGAACGCAACGCCAACACCCGCTCCAAGGCCAACCACAAGCACGCCGGTCAGCAACAGCAAGCGGTTCGGGCTGGATGGTAAGCGCGGCACTTGTGGTGGATCGATCACACGGATCTGAACACCATCGGTCTTGGTTTCAAGATCCTGAGCCAAGCGGGCCGACTCGCGACGTTCCAAAAGCTTTTCGTAGTTGCCTTTGATAACGGTGTAATCACGATTGAGGCGGGCCAGTTCG
>JBBCIP010000251.1:0-7326 GCA_037189785.1 Alphaproteobacteria bacterium | reverse complement strand
GAAATACCGAGGCGATGGCAAATATTATAGATGTGAGAACCATAGAGTCTACGTTTCCACCAGAAAGTGCGGGCAAAGCTACAGATAGCGGTATCAATGGAATGAAGAATACGGCAATTGCGGCGCCAAATGCTTTGTATAAGCGGCCAAGCGGTAATTGCACATCAAACGGGCGATCGCCGAATCTGTAATTATTGGCAATAAAAGTATAAATCTTCTTTTGTATCCACGGTAGCCCCAGCCCCAGTGTAAAGATCAATACAAAAGGAAATGACCAGAATAGTAATGCGGCTTTTTTGAAAGTTCCGACAAAATCTAAACGGACATTTCTATAGCTCGACATGCGAGCATTAAATTTCAGGCTGCGTACAATCAGCCATGGCGCTGCGATGAAGATTATCAATGCAATGGCAGCTTGTATAAATGGCCACTGAACGGAGGCAATCACATAAAGAGCGATCAGGCCAATAGCCAACATGCGTCCCAACAACAGTTGTTTCGGAGTTGCGTGGTATTCAAACGTATGACCATCAAGCCAGGTGTTGCCATAAAAATACCGATTGGTCCGGACCTTCGCCCAGGCGGAATAAATCCCTAAGGTCAAGATGGTCAGCACCAAATTGACGATCCAAATCCCAAAATATTCCCCCGCCTTTCCAGTAAAGCGGAAAGGATAGCGAAGCCGCGATCTATAAACGTCCTGTGGTTGGTCGTCCCGAACGATATCGTGCATGGTGTTCCCCTCTATCAACCCTAAGGTGAAGGGTAACGTGAAGTTTTGAAAACAGCCACCAGGAAATAGAGACGAGCTTAAGATCCCGGCATATCTTTCAGAACATTGTGTTTTTTGCTCGAGTTCCGGCGATCCGGTCTTGCTCCAAACCGTTTGCGGCTTACATTAAGCCGCAGATGGAAAAGGGAGTAAGCCTATGGACTATGATTTGTTTGTAATCGGTGCCGGATCGGGTGGCGTCCGGGCCAGTCGGATGGCGGCCAGCCATGGGGCCCGGGTGGGGATTTGTGAGGACTATCGGGTCGGCGGCACCTGTGTTATCCGCGGCTGCGTTCCGAAGAAGCTCATGGTCTATGCTTCTGAATTTCCTGAAGTTTTTTCCGATGCACAGGCTTACGGCTGGACCCTGGGCGACACATCCTTTTCCTGGCCCGATTTCATTGCCGCGAAAGACAAGGAGATCGATCGCCTTAACGGCCTTTATATCCAAACCCTGACCAAGGCCGGGGTCGAGATTGTGCACGGGCGCGGGCGTCTGATTGATCGTCATACCATTGCCATCAGCGATGGTGACGAAACCAAAACCATCACCGCCGATAAAATTCTGATTGCGACTGGTGCCTGGCCGGCGATGCCGCCAATCCCTGGCATTGAACACGCGATTTCCTCGAACGAGGCGTTTCATCTGCCTGATCTCCCGAAACGGGTGGCGATTGTCGGCGGTGGCTATATCGCGGTCGAATTTGCCGGGATTTTCAATGGCATGGGCAGCGAGGTCACGCTTTTGTATCGCGGCGACCAGATTTTGCGTGGGTTTGACCACGAGGCTCAGGATTGGGCGGCCGCGGAAATGGCCAAAAAGGGCTTAAACATTCGCGTGAAGACCAATGTTGAAGCCATTGATAAAAAAGACGATGGCCTGCATCTACGCCTGACCGACGGCAGTGTGCTGGTGGTCGATACGGTGATGTTCGCCACGGGCCGCAACCCGAACACTAAAAACCTAGGGCTGGAGACGGTGGGTGTGACCTTAACGGATAACGGCGCGATCCAGGTCGACGACTATTCCCAGACCTCGGTCGACAATATTTATGCCGTCGGCGACGTTACCGACCGTATCGCCCTGACCCCGGTGGCGATCAAGGAAGGCGCGGCTTTGGCCGAGACGCTCTATGGCAGCGGCCCGACCAAGGTGGACTATGCCGATGTGCCGTCCGCGGTGTTTTGCCAGCCCGAATTGGCCACCGTCGGCCTGTCCGAACAAGACGCACGTCACAAGTTTGGGACCATAGACGTCTATAAAGCGACATTCCGGTCCATGAAATATGTCTTTTCAGGTCGGGATGAGCGGATTTTGATGAAACTTGTGGTCGATCAGGCGTCCAACCGGGTCGTCGGCGCCCATATGGTCGGGGTCGGGGCCGCTGAAATCATCCAAGGCATTGCAATCGCAGTAAAATGTGGGGCAACCAAGACTGATTTCGATGCCACGATCGCCATTCATCCGTCGGTGGCGGAGGAGTTTGTTTTGATGAAGCAACCGGTCTCCCAGTGACGAACGGCATCAGCCGTTAAGAGATCGGCAAAAACTCTGGTATAGTGAGGGAGGGCGGCGTATACCTGCACTCCTGAGAAAGCAGGGGCATAGCCCTTTAGAATGAGGACAGACGGAAGGCGTAACGATGACGAAAGCATGGAATCCCAAAAGCTGGCGCGACAGACCGGGGCGGCAAATGCCGAGCTATCCGGATGCTGCTGCATTGCAAGCCGTTGAGGATCAGCTCCGTGTTTATCCGCCCCTGGTATTCGCTGGGGAAGCTCGTCGCCTGAAAAAGGCGTTGGGCGAAGTTGCGGAAGGCCGGGCTTTTCTGCTCCAGGGCGGTGATTGTGCCGAAAGCTTTGCTGAATTCCATCCGAACAACATCCGCGATACCTTTCGGGTGTTGTTGCAAATGGCGGTGGCGCTGACCTATGCCGCGTCTTGCCCTGTGATCAAAGTCGGCCGTATCGCCGGGCAGTTCGCCAAGCCGCGGTCTGCCGATACCGAGGTCATCGACGGCGTCGAATTACCAAGCTACCGGGGTGATATCATCAACGGTATCGAGTTTACGTCCGAAGCCCGGGTGCCTGATCCGAACCGGATGATCCGGGCCTATTCGCAAGGGGCGGCGACGTTAAATCTGCTGCGGGCCTTTGCCCAAGGCGGTTACGCCAATTTGCACAGTGTGCATCGCTGGAATCTGGATTTCGTCGGTAAAAGCCCGGCCGGTGAACGGTACCGGCATATTGCCGACCGGATCAGCGAAGCCTTGGATTTTATGCGTGCCTGTGGTGTCAAGCCGGATGAAACACCGGCGATGCAAGGGACCGACTTTTTCACGTCGCACGAAGCTTTGTTGCTGCCGTATGAAGAAGCCTTGACCCGGGTCGATAGCACCAGCGGCGAATGGTACGATACATCCGCCCATATGCTATGGATCGGTGACCGCACCCGTCAGCCCGATGGCGCGCATGTGGAATTCTTGCGCGGCGTTAAAAACCCGATCGGTATGAAAGTCGGACCAAGCATCGATCACAGCGAATTGCTGCGTTTGATCGATATCTTGAACCCGGCCAACGAACCGGGGCGCCTGACCCTGATCTGCCGCATGGGCATCGACAAGGTTGACGATAAGCTTCCCGCGGTGTTGCGGGCCATTCACCGCGAAGGTCGGTCGGTGGTGTGGTCGTGTGATCCGATGCATGGCAACACGATCAAGTCGTCGTCGGGGTATAAAACCCGGCCGTTCGACCGTGTTTTGACCGAAGTCCGCAAGTTCTTCGAAATCAGCCGCGCCGAAGGCACCTATGCCGGCGGCGTCCATTTCGAGATGACGGGACAAAATGTCACCGAATGTATCGGTGGCGCGCAAGCCATCACCGATGAGAAACTGGCGGACCGCTATCATACGCATTGCGATCCACGTCTTAACGCCAGCCAAGCGCTTGAGCTTTCTTTCCTCCTGTCTGAAGGTCTCAAGGCAGAACGTTTGGCTATGGCGGACTTGGCGGCAGCGTCCTAAAAATTTAGCCCTTCCCCGTAAGGGGAGGGCTAAACCCATTCATGTGTATTCGTTATGACTGATCGTCTTGTCATCGCCGTGGCGCAGCTCAACCCTGTTGTTGGGGATATTGCGGGCAATCTTGCCCGTGCGCGTGACGTGCGTGCTGAGTTTCGTGGCAAGGCTGATCTGATCGTCTTCAGCGAACTTTTCATCATTGGCTATCCGCCGGAAGACTTGGTGTTGAAGCCCGCGGTCGAAGCTCGGGCCCGGGCCGCGATCGAGGCGTTGGCGCGGGAGACCGCTGATGGTGGGGCGGCGATTTTGATCGGCACGCCGTGGCGCGAAGACGACAAGCTTTATAATGCGGTGGTGTTGCTGGCCGAAGGTCAGGTTGCCGCTGTCCGCTATAAACATGACCTGCCGAACTATGGCGTGTTCGATGAACTGCGGGTGTTTGAATCTGGTCCGTTGCCTGGCCCGATCGCACTGCGTCCAGCCGGTGGCGGTTTGGTCAAACTCGGCGTGATGATTTGCGAAGATATGTGGTCGGAAGATGTGACCGAATGTCTTGCGGAAAGTGGGGCCGATATTCTGATTTCGGTTAACGGGTCGCCATTCGAAGACAGCAAAATAGATATGCGCATGTCGCAAGCGGTGGCGCGTGTGGTCGAATCCGGATTGCCGCTGTTGTATGTCAATCAAATCGGCGGGCAAGACGAGCTGATTTTCGATGGCGCGTCTTTTGTCCTGAACCGCGACTATGCGGTGGCGATGCAACTGCCGGCGTGGGAAGAAAACGTATCGCTGACGGAATGGCTTTATGAAGCACACGATGGTTGGCATTGCAAAACTACCGAGATCAGCAAGCTATCCGAAGGCTATGAAGCGATTTACCGTGGCCTGATGCTGGGATTGCGTGATTATGTCGGCAAAAACCGGTTTCCCGGCGTGATTATCGGCATGTCCGGCGGTATCGATAGTGCATTGTCGGCGGCGATTGCTGTTGATGCCTTGGGTCCGGATCGGGTTCGTGGGGTGATGATGCCGTCGCGCTTCACCAGTTCGGACTCCATTGAAGACGCGACCCGATCCAGCACGTTCCTTGGTATTCGTCTGGATAGCATCCCGATTGAACCGGCAGTCGATGCATTTACCGGGATGTTGAGCGACTTGTTCGCAGGCACCAAATCCAACGAGGCCGAGGAAAATATCCAAGCGCGGATCCGTGGTATTGTTCTGATGGCGTTGTCCAATAAGTTTGGCCATATGGTTCTGACCACCGGGAATAAGTCCGAGATGTCTGTGGGCTATGCCACACTTTACGGCGACATGGCGGGCGGTTATTCGGTTTTGAAAGATGTTTATAAGACCGATGTGTTCGCATTGGCGCGGTGGCGCAATGCCCATAAGCCGAGCGATGCTTTGGGGCCGGACGGTGCGGTGATGTCGGAATTTGTCATCACGCGCCCGCCGACGGCGGAGCTGCGCGAAAATCAAACCGATCAAGACAGTCTGCCGCCTTATGCTGTGTTGGATGATATCTTAAAAGGGTTTGTGGAAGACGAACGGGCAGCCAGTGATATCGTTGCCTGTGGGCATGCGGCGGAAACCGTGGCCCGTGTGGAAAGATTGCTTTACCTTGCTGAATACAAACGGCGTCAGGCTCCTCCTGGTGTGAAGATTACGCGTCGCAATTATGGTCGCGATCGGCGTTATCCGATTACCAATCGGTTCCGGACAGTGGAATAACCTTATCAAGAATGACATGTCATGACCGTAAAAGTCCGCTTTGCTCCTAGTCCAACCGGCCGTCTCCATGTGGGGAATGTGCGCACAGCTTTGGTGAATTGGTTGTTTGCCCGCGCTCATGGCGGGCAATTCGTGTTGCGTCTTGATGATACCGATACCGAGCGCTCAACCGCAGAATTTGCGCAAGGCATTGAAACCGATCTGACCTGGCTCGGTCTGAATTGGGATGAGTTCATGCGTCAATCGGATCGTTTCCCACGTTACGAGGACGCGGCGGCACAGTTAAAAGCAGCGGGGCGTTTATACGCTTGCTATGAAACGCCGGAAGAACTTGAACTAAAGCGCAAACTGCAATTGGCGCAACGCAAACCGCCGGTTTATGACCGTGCCGCGCTGAAGTTAAGCGATGCCGACAAAGCCAAGTTGGACGCCGAAGGTCGCAAACCGCATTGGCGGTTCAAGCTTGATGAAACGGCCCGGGTTTCTTGGCACGATCTGGTCCATGGCGATCCTGCGGTTGATATGCAAAGCTTGTCGGACCCGGTTTTGGTTCGGGCAGACGGCACGTTTCTTTATACCTTGCCGTCGGTGGTCGATGATATCGATCTGGCTATCACCCATGTCATGCGGGGTGAAGACCATGTCACCAACACCGCCGTGCAAATTCAAATTTTTGAAGCACTTGGGGCATCGGCGCCGGGCTTCGCCCATTTCTCGTTATTGACCGGCGCGCAAGGAGAAGGTTTATCCAAGCGGCTCGGCGCGTTGAGCATTGGCGAGATGCGTGACGATGGGATCGAACCTTATGCGATTTTAAGTCTGCTTGCCCGGCTCGGCACATCCGATCCGGTGGAGCCACGGGTCAATCACGATGATTTGGTTGCGGGTTTCGGGATTGATCGCTTTGGGCGTGCTGCGGCCAAGTTCGATCCCGATGAACTGAAAAATCTGAACGCCAAGATTTTGCACATGACACCGTTTGCCGATGTTGCCGCGCGTCTGCAAGACTTAGGGTTAACAGGCGTTACCGAAGGGTTTTGGGATGCGGTGCGGCCGAATTTGAATAGCCTTGCTGAAGCCAAAGAATGGTGGCGTGTGGTCAACGGGCCATTGTCGACCACTATTGACGACGCAGATTTCGCGGCGGCGGCGGCCAGTGTTTTACCACCTGCGCCATGGTCGGGTGAAACATGGGGTGCATGGACCGCGGCAGTAAAAGAAAAAACCGGGGCCAAGGGTAAGGCCTTGTTCTTGCCATTGCGACGTGCGTTGACAGGGCAGGATCATGGGCCGGATTTGAACACGCTGTTACCGTTGATCGGGCCTGATCGCGCGCGCGCGCGGTTGAGCGGCGCGGAAGCGTAAGACATAAAACCATAATAAAATAGAGCGGCATCATGAGTGGGGATCTGCATTTATACAATACATTGACGCGGGAGAAGCAAGCCTTCACGCCGATTGATCCGTCACGTGTGCAGATGTATGTCTGCGGCCCCACGGTTTATGATTATGCCCATGTCGGCAATGCTCGCCCGGTGGTGGTGTTCGACGTTTTGTTCCGCTATCTGCGCCATCTTTATGGTGACGCCCATGTCACCTATGCGCGGAATATCACGGATATCGACGATAAAATCATGACCCGGGCTGCCGAAACCGGTGTTCCTATATCGGCGATTACGGAAAAATATGCGCAAGCTTATCGTGACGATATGGGGGCGTTGAATGCGTTACCGCCGACCGAGGAGCCTCATGCCACCGGCCATATTCCGGAAATGATCGCAATGGTTGGCCGCTTGATCG
>JBBCIP010000250.1:0-4147 GCA_037189785.1 Alphaproteobacteria bacterium | reverse complement strand
CGATGGTATAGCCATTCCACCATGTGAATACGTGAGATAAAAAAGACATTATAACCGCCTGTAATTACGATACTTTTCATCGAAAAGTTAAAGTAACAGCTAAACCCGCTGATTGGCGCAGACTATGCCATCCCGATAAAGCCCCGTCCAGCGTCAGTTTCGCTGTTTTCAACCGACTCAGATGGTTAACGAGATTTAGTAGCTAGAACTCTGTCAACCACAAGATATGTAAAAAACCTATTGCGTATAACCCTTAGACATCCCTAGAGTTTGTGGCCGGAATGGTTAAAACGTCCAAATGTGGGGCAACACCGTCTTCCGTTACACGATTCTGACTTTGCAATACAGGGGCGCCCAAAAATGCGTATAGACCGTCGTTTCACGCGAGAAGGACAATCGCCATACGAAGGTATCGAATTCCGCACGGCCACCAGCGAAATCCGCAACCCGGATGGGTCTGTCGTATTCCGCCTCGAGAACATCGAAGTCCCCGCTCAGTGGAGCCAAGTGGCGCTTGATATTCTGGCCCAAAAGTATTTCCGCAAGGCGGGCGTGCCCCAAGCGTTGAAGTCGGTCGAAGAAAACACGGTGCCGTCCTGGTTATGGCGCCACACTGCCGATAGCGATGCACTGGCGGCGATGGCCGAGACCAAACGCTACGGCTCGGAAACATCGGCCAAGCAAGTGTTCGATCGGTTGGCCGGCACCTGGACCTATTGGGGTTGGAAAGGCAACTATTTCACCACCGAAGCCGACGCCCGCACGTATTTCGATGAATTGCGCTTTATGCTGGCTGCGCAAATGTGCGCGCCCAATTCACCACAATGGTTCAACACCGGGATGCATTGGGCTTATGGGATCGATGGCCCAGGCCAAGGCCATTACTATGTCGATCACGAAACCGGCGAGCTGGTGCGGTCCAATTCGGCCTATGAACGTCCGCAGCCCCATGCCTGTTTCATTCAAGGTGTCGATGATAGCCTCGTCAATGACGGCGGTATTATGGATCTGTGGGTCCGTGAAGCACGCTTGTTCAAATATGGCTCCGGCACCGGCAGCAATTTTTCGAACCTGCGCGGCGATGGCGAGAAGTTATCGGGCGGTGGTCGGTCATCGGGCTTGATGAGCTTCTTGAAAATCGGCGACCGCGCCGCTGGCGCAATTAAATCCGGCGGCACCACCCGTCGCGCCGCGAAAATGGTTGTCGTTGACGCCGATCATCCGGATATCGAAGCCTTCATCGGTTGGAAAGTGGTCGAGGAGCAAAAAGTTGCCGCCCTCGTTTCCGGATCGAAACTGACTGAACAACACCTGAACCGCATCATGAAGGCGTGTCACGATAACGCCTTTGTCGATGACGCCGGAAATATATCCGACGATGCGTTCAACCCGAAGCGCAACAAAAGTTTGAAGCGTGAGATCATCGCCGCACGCAAAGTCATGATCCCCGAAAATTACGTGCAGCGGGTCATCCAATTCGCCCGTCAGGGTTATAAGGTCATGGAGTTCGAGACCTATAACACAGACTGGGATTCCGATGCCTATTTGACCGTATCCGGGCAAAACTCCAACAACACCGTGCGCCTGACCGATGGCTTCATGGACGCGATCAACAACAACGCCGATTGGGAGCTGACCTATCGCACCACCGGCAAAGTGGCCAAGAAATTGAAAGCCCGCGAGTTGTGGGATCAAATTTCGTTTGCGGCCTGGGCCTGCGCTGATCCGGGGCTGCAATTCCACACCACCATCAATGATTGGCACACCTGCCCGGCATCGGGAGACATCCGCGCGTCCAATCCTTGTTCGGAATATATGTTCCTGGATGACACCGCCTGTAATTTGGCATCGTTGAATTTGCTGACCTTCCGCAATGACGACGGCACGTTCGACGTCGCCTCGTTTGAACATGCCACCAAGATTTGGACCATCGTGCTCGAAGTGTCGGTGCTGATGGCGCAATTCCCGTCAAAGCGGATTGCCGAGCTGTCTTATGAGTATCGCACGCTCGGTCTCGGCTATGCCAATATCGGTGGTCTTTTGATGGCCATGGGGATCCCCTATGACAGCCAAGAAGGCCGTGCCCTGTGCGGGGCTATCACCGCGTTGATGACCGGCGTCGCCTACGAAACAAGCGCCGAGATGGCGTCCGAATTGGGCGCCTTCCCCGGCTATGAAAAGAACCGCGATCATATGCTGCGCGTGATCCGCAATCATCGTCGCGCCGCCCATGGTGAAAGCACCGGCTACGAAAAGCTGAACACCACCCCCGTGGCACTTGATATCAACAACTGCCCCGATGGTATTATCACCACAGCGGCCGCCGCAGCCTGGGATCGGGCGCTGGCCAAGGGCGAAGTCCATGGCTATCGGAACGCGCAATCAACCGTAATCGCCCCGACCGGCACGATCGGTTTGGTGATGGATTGCGACACCACCGGCATCGAACCAGATTTCGCCCTGGTGAAGTTTAAAAAGCTGGCCGGTGGCGGGTATTTCAAAATCATCAACCGGATTGTTCCCGAAGCCCTGGCGACGCTCGGCTATGGCGAACGTCAGATCGAAGATGTCATCAATTACGCGGTCGGTTACGGCACCCTGAAAGGAGCGCCGTTCATCAACCACGAGAGCCTAAAAAACCTCGGCTTTGCTCAAGCCCAGTTGGACGCCATCGAGCGCAGCCTTGAAAGCGCCTTTGATGTCAAATTTGTATTCAACCGCTGGACGTTGGGTGACGATTTCTGTCGCACCGTGCTGGGTATTTCGGACGCTGAGTTGAATGACTTTGCGTTTGACATGCTGTCCTTCCTTGGCTTCACCAAGGAGCATGTGGAACAAGCCAATCTGTACTGCTGCGGCGCCATGACCTTGGAAGGCGCCCCTCACCTCCAAGACCAACATCTTGCCGTGTTCGATTGCGCCAATCCATGCGGCCGTATCGGCAAACGCTATCTGTCGGTCGAAAGCCATATTCACATGATGGCAGCGGCGCAACCGTTTATCTCGGGCGCGATTTCTAAAACCATCAATATGCCGAATGCGGCGACCGTCGAAGATTGCAAGAACGCCTATCAACTGTCGTGGCGGTTGGCGCTGAAAGCCAATGCGCTGTATCGCGATGGCTCCAAACTGTCGCAACCGCTGAATGCGGCGCTTCTCGACGAAGAAGATCTTTATGAAGATGACGATATTTCTGTGACACAGAAAACGCAGATCGTCGCCGAACGCATTGTCGAGCGCATTATCGAAAGCGGCCCCGCCGCCCGGCAAAAGCTACCGGAACGGCGCAAAGGCTACACGCAAAAAGCCATCGTCGGCGGTCATAAAGTGTATCTACGGACCGGCGAATACAACGACGGCAAGCTTGGTGAAATTTTCATCGATATGCACAAGGAAGGCGCCGCTTTCCGCAGCTTGATGAATAACTTTGCCATCGCCATCTCGATCGGCCTGCAATACGGCGTACCGCTCGAAGAATATGTGGATGCCTTCACCTTCACTCGATTTGACCCGGCCGGTCGGGTCGAAGGTAACGATGTGATCAAAATGGCGACGTCGGTCCTGGATTACATCTTCCGTGAATTGGCCATTTCCTATCTCAGCCGCAATGACCTGGCTCATGTGGAACCGGCGGATCTGATGCCCGACACGGTCGGCCAAGGTCTGCGCGACCGCAACGAAGGCGGTGCCGTTGACATGACCGCAGCCAACCAGGCGCTGGAAAAGGTCATGAACCTGGCCTCGACCGGTTATGTGCGGTCGAACCTTTATGTCTTGAACACAGCCAAGGCCGTGTCCAAATCAGCCTTCGAGTCGACCGCATCCGCTGCGGCTATGGCTACCGTCGAATATAAGGCCGTGGCCGGCGCGGTCTCTAGCGGCGGCGGTGGCGGCGGCGGAAGAGTGGCGGGTGGCAGCATCGCAGCCAAAGTCGCTGAAGCCCGCATGAAGGGCTACGAAGGCGACGCCTGTGGCGAATGTGGTAACTTTACGCTGGTTCGGAACGGCACCTGCATGAAGTGCAACACCTGCGGCTCGACCAGCGGCTGCTCCTAGAACCTGGTTATATTTCAAGTGATTATAGGCCAGCCCTGAGGCTGGCCTAAAGCTTTTTTAAAAGCCTGCCGCCCGACACGCCCGGGGGATT
>JBBCIP010000249.1:0-16589 GCA_037189785.1 Alphaproteobacteria bacterium | reverse complement strand
AGGTAAAGCTTGAATGCACCCATAATGGCTTTCTTGCTGGCGACTTCGTGGCTATCGCTCTCAAGATAGACGTTCTTGATGTTTTGCGTGTCGTAAGCCGTCAACCCGGCAAAAATCAACACACCAGCCGCGGATACGACAAACTGCATCATGGTCGATTGCAGGAAGATGTTGACGATGCTGGCAACGATCAAGCCGATCAAGCCCATCATCAAAAACGTGCCCCAGCCGCTCAGATCTTTCTTCGTGGTGTACCCCCACAGGCTCAAACCACCGAAAGCTGCGGCCGTGATGAAGAACACCCGGGCAATGGACGCGCCGGTGAACACATAGAAGATCGAAGCCAAGGACAGGCCGAACACGCCTGCGAACACCCAGAACAGGATCTGGACGGTCGAGGCCTTCATCTTATTGACGCCGAATCCCATGGCCATGGCCATGCCGAGCGGGGCGAACATGACCACCCATTTCAGCGGTGTGCCGAAAATGAGGGCCATCATGCTTTCGCTTTGTGCCGTGGCATAGGCAACCATGCCGGTCAGCAACAGAGCCGACGCCATGTAGTTGTAAACTTTAAGCATGTAGGCGCGTAAGCCTTCGTCGATCGCAACCTGCGCCCCACTCCGGCTCACGGTCTCCGTGCGCAATTTATAGCCTTCAGCCATAGAAGAATTCCCTCATTTCACAAAAAATCTCCCGCCGAAGCGGTTTCATCCATGATATTGGCACGAGATTGTGTCAATTCAAGCAAAACAGGTCGAAAAGCCTATAAAACTATTGTGAATTACGTATTAACCCCCCGTAAAGCCGCCGCCGGCTTGGCCCCAAGCGCCGCCCAAGCGCCAAAAAGCCCAAACACCAAGGTCAGACTTATACTTGCGACCAGCGTTAAAGCCACGGCGCCAGGCAAAAATGCCCACTTGAACTCCATAATGTGGACAATGATCAGCCACGACGCCACGGTCCCGAGCATAGCGGCGATCACCCCGGTGATCAGGCCCAGAATTATATATTCAAGGGCCAACACCGCCATCACCGTGCGCCGGGTACCGCCCAGCACTTTGAGGATGACCGCGTCGTAAATCCGTTCCCGGGCCCCCGCCGCCGTCGCCCCGGCCAAAACCAGGATCCCGGCCAAAATGGTGATGACCGCCGCCACCCGGACGGCATTGGCCATGTCGGAGATCAAGGCATTGACCTCGCCCAACACCTCCTTCATGCGGATGGCCGAGACATTGGGGAAGCGGTCGGTCAGTGTTTTATAGGCGATGCTTTCCGTCTCGCCGCCCGCATTGATGGTGGCCAGGTAACTATAAGGGGCCGGTTTTAAATTATGGGGGTCGAACATGATGGCAAAATTGATGCCCATGGTGCCCCAATTGATCTGCCGCAGACTGACGATCTCGCCTTCGATCATCCGCCCCAGAACACTAACGGTCAAACGGTCGCCAAGCCCGACCCCGAGCCCCACGGCCAGTTCGCTATCGAACGATATTTGCGGCGGGCCGTCATACCCCGCGGGCCACCACTGCCCGGCCGTCAATTCATTGTCGGCGGGCAAGCTATCGGAGAATGTGAGGCCACGATCCCCGCGCAATACCCAGCGCGCGTCCGGCGCCACTTTTACCTGGTCCGCCGGCACACCATTGATGGCGACAACTTGGCCGCGAAGATAGGGTGTCGTTTTGACCGCGCCGATATTGGGAATGGCTTCGGCTGTGGCGATGAATTCATCGATCTGATCGCGCTGCACATCGACAAAGAAAAAGGCTGGCGCTTCATCGGGCAGATTGTCGCGAATTTGCCGTCCCAAATTGCCTTCGACCAACGCCAGCGTGGCAAACAACGTGAGCCCCAAACCAAGCGCCAACACCACACCGACCGTGGGCGCACCGGGCCGGTGCAAATTGCCGATCGCCAAACGCGTGATCACATGCCGCGCCCGCGGCAATCGCGCCACCACCCATTTGATCGCTAGGCCGGTGGCCAGCAACAAACACAACGCTCCGAATGCGCCGATCTCGAACGCGAAAATCAGAAAGCGATTTTCAGTGTCGACCAATGGCAAAGCAATGATGGCCGCGATCAACACCAAGATCGTCACACGCATGGTCATGGTTTGTCGTGTATTCGGCTTGCTGATCGCAGTTCGGAACAAAGCGGCGGCCGGTGTATAGCGCGCCCGCGTCACCGGCCCCAAAGCAAAAGCCAAAACCACCAACAGACCATAGACCGCCGCCTTCAACAGCGGCATCAGGAAAATGCCGCTTTGCGGCGGCACCGGCAAACGATCGGCCAACACGGCTGTGGCAAGTGATGGCAAGACCGCACCGATCGCCAATCCGACCGCAATACAGAAAACGGCAATCAGTAAAATTTGACCAATATAAAGTCGTGCGATGAACGAACTTTCAGCCCCCAAGCTTTTCAATGTGGCGATGGTGTTGGTCTTGCGATCAAGATAACTGCGCACGCCGCCAGCCACACCCACACCGCCGACCACCAATGTGGTCAACCCGACCAAGGTCAGAAATTGCCCGAGCCGTTCCATGAACTCACGCAGCCGCGGTGCACTGCGTTCGTGATCCCGAACCTGCCAATCGGCGTCGGGAAAACGGGCTTGCAATTGTGTTTCCCAGGCTTTGATATCGCCGCCCGGGATGTCAACAGCTGACGGGAATTTCAACCGATAGGCATAGCGGACCAAACTGCCTTCCTGCAGTAGCCCGCTGTTATCCAACACCGCCGGCGCCACCATCAACCGTGGTGCCAGCTCAAATCCGTCATTGGCGCGATCCGGTTCGCGCTGCATGATCGCCCGGATCACCAGCGTGATATCCCCCAACACCACAGTGTCACCGACTTTCGCACCCAGACGATCGGCCAGCTCGGGGGCAATCACCGCACCCCACTGCTCACCATGTTGCGTGGTATGGACAGCGATGCTTGTTTGCAAATCCGCCGCATCCGACAACGTGGCTTCACCATAAAGCGGATAGTGATCATCAACCGCCTTCACTTCCGTTAATGTGCGCACCCCGCTTTGCGGGTTGTAGACCATGCCGCGAATGGATCGGACCGCCGACACGGTCGCATCCTGTTCAAGATAGGCCAAGGCATCGGACGGGATCGGCCCATGCGTCAAACGCAGTTCCACATCACCCCCCAACAACGACCGACCTTCTTGACGCAAGCCCTCAACGATCGATGTGGTCAAAGACCCCACACCGGCGATTGCCGCAACACCCAAAATCAAACAAGCCGCAAAAATGCGGAAACTCGACATAGCTCCTTTTAAATCGCGGAGAGCCAACCGCCACACCAAAGGCAATGAGTTGGACGATGTCGCAGCTGATGTCACGGATGATGTCACTGGCCAATCCCCCGTCCGTCGTCGCGGCCGTGGCTACTGCCATCATGCCCGACCTCGTGCAGCCGGTCCGTGCGACCGGTGCTTTCGCGGACGATACGGCCATCTTCCATTTCAAGGATAAGATCGCAGCGCGCCGCCAAACTCGCATCATGGGTAATCAGCACCATGGTGTTCCCACGCTCGCGATGGAGCGCGAACATCAGATCAATGATCGATGCACCGGTGGTACTATCCAAATTTCCGGTCGGCTCATCGGCGAATAAGATCTTCGGACGCGGCGCCAGCGCTCGCGCCACGGCCACGCGCTGTTGCTCGCCGCCGGATAATTGAGACGGATAATGATCCATCCGATGCCCCAAACCGACCGCCTTGAGTTCGGCCGCGGCACGATCGAATGCATCGGCAACACCATCCAATTCCAACGGCACGGCGACATTTTCCAAAGCGGTCATGGTCGAGATAAGATGGAACGACTGCAAGACAATGCCGATGCGGCCACGCCGAAACCGTGCCAAATCATCTTCGTCCCGGGCCCGGAGCGCAACCCCGTCAACTTCAACCACACCGCTCGTCGCTTGTTCAAGGCCGGTGAGGATGGCCATCAAACTTGATTTTCCCGACCCCGAAGGCCCGACGATGCTGGCTGCCACACCGGCATCGATGGTTAAGGTCAACCCGCGCAAAATATCGACCGGCCCTGCGGCACTCGGTAATGTCAATGTGAGGTCGGCAGTCTTGATCAGCGGCACGGTCATAGTCATCTATAAGCTCCAGATCCTGAAGGCGACGGCCTTCCTCTTGACGCAATTTCATAGAACAATAGGCTCATAGAGCAATTGGGTGGGCGAACGCGGCTCCAGACGAGGCCTTATACGCTCCACAGAGCCAAACCCTGCCTTATATGGGGTCCCAAAACGAACAATCCATGGCAAAAGGGATTTTTCCAGCATGCTTTCTTTACTCGGTATTTACGGCAAGGTCATGGCGAGGTCGGGGACTTTTATGGTTGCTGCCATTATCTGCGCCCTCGTCGGTGCCACGGCACCCGCGCACGCTGCCGACAAGAATGGGCAAAAAGTCAGTCCAAAATTTGTCGTGATGATCGGTGACAGCCTGACCGCTGGATATGGGTTGCCGGTCGAAGAGTCGATCCCGAGCGTCCTCCAAACGATCCTGCGCAAGCAAGGTCACAACGTGCGGGTGATCAATGCCGGGGTATCGGGCGACACATCAACCGGCGGCAGAGCACGGCTCGATTGGGCGCTTCACGATGCCAATGAGGGCAAGCCGGATCTGGTCATTGTCGAGCTTGGCGCCAATGATGCCCTTCGTGGGATCGAGCCTAAGCTGACCCATGACAATATTGACGCCATCCTGACGACGCTGACGTCACGCAATATAAAAGTTCTCTTGTCGGGCATGCTGGCGCCACCAAACATGGGCAAAGACTATGCCGCTACATTCAATGATCTGTTCCCAACCTTGGCAAAGAAGCATAGGGTCGCCTTTGATCCATTCTTTCTTGTTGGTGTCGCGGCACAATCAAAACTGAACCAGGCCGACGGCATGCATCCGAACGCTGAAGGCGCGGCCCAGATTGCCGAACGGTTAGCCCCTATCGTCGCAAAACTATTGACCGAGAAATGATCCGATTATTTGCTGGCCTGACCCTACCCCCGTCTATCCGCAGTCGCATCTTGCTTCTGCAGACCGGCATTCGTGGCGCCCGGTGGCAGAATGACAGCCAGCTTCATTTGACCTTGGCGTTTATTGGCGAGATAGACGAAAGCGCCGCGCGCGATCTCGATTGGGCGTTGTCGAGCATTCGCATGCCGTCCTTTTCTTTATCCATCAGCGGCACCGGTTTGTTCGGAACCCCGCGTGCGCCCCGAGAATTATGGCTTGGCGTCAGCCCCAAAGACGCGGTCACACGGCTCAGCCATAAGGTTGAAATGGCCGCACGCCGTGTTGGGATCGAGACAGAGGTGCGCAAATTCATCCCTCACGTAACCGTCGCCAGACTGAACCGCAATCGCGGGGCAGAAGCCGGTATCGAAGCCTTCCTCGCAACCCATGGCGTCATCAAAACCGAACCGTTTGCCATCACCGAATTTGCCCTATTCTCGAGTCAACTCAGTCCCCTAGGCTCACGCTATCAGATCGAAGCGCGCTATCCGTTGACATCCGGTTATGATGGTCACGACACCGATGCAGAGGATGAGTATTCAGCCGATCACGATCTCGACAAGGACGATTTACCGGATGATTTACCCTCTCGATGATTTATTCCCTAGGGCATGGTGAGCGTCTAGGTGGGAAATGAGCCCATCGACACCATCGGCAATGACCGCATAGACCCGTGCGAAGGATTCCTCATCGCGGAAGAAATAGGGGTCCGGCACTTCACGAATTTTGCTGTTTGGTACGAACGACATCAGCAAATGAATCCGATCCGCGAACTGCGTCGGACACAGTTTTTTGAGTGCGTCGACGTTGTCACGGTCCATCGCGACCACAAAATCGAAGTTTTCGAAGTCACTTTCGACAATTTTTCTAGCCCGCTGCGACGTGATGTCGATGCCATGTTTTTTGGCCACCGCGATCGATCTTTTGTCCGGTGCAGAACCCGCATGCCAATCGCCAAGACCCGCAGAATCCGTGGGTATTCCGTCGTTTTCATCGGTCGAGAGTCCGCGCGCCGCGAGACGATTTCGAAACACGCCTTCGGCCAGTGGAGAGCGACAAATATTTCCGAGGCACACAAAAATTACGCGCATGCAACAACTATCCCTTGATTTTTTCTGGGCTCGATGCTCAATATGTGCGACACTTACGGCGAGGGCAAGTGAAGTCGTATTTGAATTTTGGGCTCGCACACAAATCTTGATGACAGAGCACTACGATCACATCGTTGTTTTGACCGGAGCTGGGATCTCAGCGGAGTCAGGACTTGATACATTCCGCGACAAAGGCGGACTATGGTCGAGGTATTCGATTGATGATGTCGCGACCCCGGATGCCTATCGTCGGAACCCCGGGCTTGTTCATGACTTTTACAATCAGCGGCGCGCAGCTGCTCGGAACGCACAACCGAACCCTGCTCATTACGCGCTGGCCCGATTGGAAGCCGAATACCCAGGCGAGGTTATGGTCGTGACACAGAATGTGGATGACCTTCACGAACGTGCCGGGAGCCAGAATTTGCTCCATATGCACGGAGAGCTTTTTAAACTGCGCTGCACCGATTGCGGCACAGTCTGGAATACGGACGGTGATACGTCCACAGAGTCAGTTTGCGGGTCGTGTGGCAGTCAAGGCAGCGTCCGTCCGCATATTGTTTGGTTCGGGGAGTTTCCGTTCTATATGGATGAGATCGACCGCCATCTTGAGGCTTGCGATTTGTTCGTATCGATTGGCACTTCCGGTACTGTTTACCCGGCAGCGGGCTTCGTCGACACCGTTATTCGTCGTCAAAAAGGGCAAACTGTCGAAATAAATCTCGAGCCACAGGCCGAAAATTCAAAATCTCAACAAAAAATTTACGGAAAAGCGGGAGTAATTGTTCCGAGTTACGTGGAAGAGTTGCTTCAGACTATTGTATCAACGCGTTCTGACTGAGGAGGAATGCATGGCTAAGACTAAAGTTACCCCGGAAACGGAAACCACCACTGTAGAAGTTGCAGCTCTCGCTGCTAAGCCGAAGCGCACTGCAAAGCCGCGCAAGGCTGCTGCTGCCAAGAAGCCAGCTGCCAAAAAAGCAGCTAAGCCGAAAGCAGCTAAGAAACCTGCTGCTAAGAAGCCAGCGGCTAAAAAAGCTGTAGCTAAGAAGCCAGCAGCGAAGAAAGCTGTTGCTAAAAAGCCAGCAGCCAAAAAAGCTGTAGCTAAGAAGCCAGCAGCGAAGAAGGCTGTTGCCAAAAAGCCAGTAGCTAAAAAAGCTGTAGCTAAGAAGCCAGCAGCTAAAAAAGTTGCTAAGCCAAAGGCAGCTAAGAAACCAGCCGCGAAGAAAATTGCAAAGCCAAAAGCAGCGCGTAAGCCAGCTGCTAAGCGTGCAAAGAAGGGCTCCTAGCCTCTATAGGCTCGCAGCTTTTACGCGGACTTGAACGAAACGCCGCTCTGCAAACGCTGAGCGGTTGGCGTGAAGTAGATCGCCGGGACGCCATCGCCAAGACGTTTGTCTTTGACGATTTTGACGGTGCTTTTCGCTTTATGAAGCGGATCGCCAGTCAGGCGCAACGGTTGAACCACCATCCTGAGTGGTTCAATGTCTACAACAGGGTCGAAGTAACACTATCGACCCATGATGTGGGCGGCTTGACCAGGAAAGACGTGGCTTTGGCCCGGTTCATGGATAAGGTTGCCCACTGACGGTCACGATCTTCGGACAAGAAAAAAAGGGGCCCAGGAATGGGCCCCTTTTCTTATGTCTAAGACTTCTCTTATGTCTAAGACTTCGATTTTTAAAATATCGCTTATCTCAACGCGGCGCCATCCGAAGCGCACCATCTAGACGGATGGTTTCACCGTTGAGCATGGTGTTTTCACAGATATGACGGACCAACGCCGCATATTCTGCCGGATCGCCCAGACGACGTGGGAACGGCATGGTCGCCGCCAAAGCGTCCTGTACATTTTGCGGCAAGCCTTTCAGCATCGGGGTCAGGAAGATACCCGGGGCAATCGAGCACACCCGCACACCGTCGCCGGACAGATCCCGGGCCGCCGGCAAGGTCATGCCGAGCACGCCACCTTTGGATGCCGCGTAAGCGACTTGACCGATCTGCCCTTCGTAAGCCGCAACCGACGCCGTGTTGACCACAACGCCCCGCTCGCCGTCGGCCAAAGGCTCAAGCGTCACCATCCGCTCGGCCGCCAGGCGCAGGCAGTTGAAGCTGCCGATCAGGTTGATGGTGATGACTTTGGCAAAGGTCTCAAGCTTGTGGGCTGTGCCCTTATTAACCGTCTTCTCCCCAATCGCGATCCCAGCGCAGTTGATCAAGACCCGGGCCTGGCCATGGGCCGCAGCAGCGACATCCAGACCAGCAATCACGCTTTCCGGATTGGTAACGTCGACTTTGGCAAAAACGCCGCCGATATCCTTGGCCACAGCTTGGCCGCCCTCTTCATTGAGGTCGAAAATGGTAACCTTGGCGCCTGCCGCCGCCAGCCCACGCGCACTGGCTTCACCAAGACCCGAGGCTGCCCCGGTCACAACTGCCGCTACACCTTGTAAATTCATCTTTATAACCCTTCCACTGGAGGTCTTTTGGCCCATTAAAAGATTGTGCAGGGGTTCTAACACATGTTTTAAACTGGTGCCATTCCAGAATAAGAGCCGAAATACTGGTCCAAAACACCCGTTAACACCCCCTAAATATTGGACCACCGGCCGCAACCGCTGTGGTTTTGGCCGACCGCGGCCCTTGCCGGGACTTGGCCTTAGCCCTTGCGGGGGACTTGGCCTTAGCCCTTGCAGGGGTCTGGCCCCATCCCTATTTTAGAACCATGACCCAAGCAGAAGACGACCTGCCGAATAAAAAACCGTCCCTCGAGGATCATTTAGCGCTGGTGCCGGTCGGCGACGCTCGCAATGAAAGCCGCGTGCGCGCCCGCTTTTGGCCCAAATTGAAGCGGGTCATGTCGCGCATCCCCTTTGCCGCCGATTTAGTGACCGCCTATTATTGTGCCACGGACCCCAAAACACCAACCCGGGTCAAGGCTCTGCTATTTGCCGGGCTTGCTTATTTCGTCATGCCGGTTGATGTCATTCCGGATATGATCGTCGGCCTCGGCTTCACCGATGATGCGTCCGTCCTTGCCGCCATCGTCGCGCTGATCAATAGCCATATCAAACCCCACCATCGCGCCGCCGCCGAAAAGGCATTAAAAGAGCAAGAACATGCGCCTGAGCCAAAGACAAAGCTCTAAAAACTGATCAAGAAGCGACCTTGAAGCCCGTGATATTTAATATCGCCACGGAACATGCCATCATAAGCCGCCCGAAACATCATCGCATCGAAGATCGTCCAATCTAAGCCGGCCCCGATCAAAGCCGCGCTATCTGATGCTTTGCGCCCCCAGACATCAAATTGCGGTCCGCCGCCAATGAAGGTTTGCGAAACAACAGGATCGTTATCCGATAACTGATGGCTGTAAATCGCCCGGAGCCATGGCCTGAACCCACCCCCCAACGCTGATGTGACATGAACCCCTGCGTAAGCACGACTTGCAGTCTTGTTTAAGTCAGCAATCTGCAAGCGCAAGGGATCGGCCCCATCCTCCGAAAACGCATTGGCTTTCGTTTTAACAAGCGACAGGCCCGCTAACGGGGTGAACGCAAGGCCCGCCGCATCAACACGATAGCTTGCTTCCACCCCAGCCAAATAGGTTTTTGACGAAAAATCAGACTCAACTGTTCTAATAGCCGCTCCATATCGAATATACCGTGTGCTATCAAAATCGGTTTCTCCATAACCAAGTGTCGTCGTCACAGCAAATCGGTCTTTACTGAACTTTGCATAAATCGCTGTTTGCCAAGCATCGCCATCACTGGTGCCGATCCCGTTTTTGCCGGTGACATCGATCGTCCCGAAGCCGACGGCAAGACCGGCAACGAAATTCTCAGACAGTTTAAAATCAAGGCCGGCATTGACGCCCGCAAACTTGATATCAGCACCCACGACGGTATCGTCATCACCATCCGTGCCCCAATGCGAGAACCCTTGCAACCAACCACCTGCCCGATCGTTATCCAAACGATCATGAATACTGCGCGCAAAGCTCGCACCCAGATCCTGCTGCGCGGTCATAAGTGATCCATAAAAAGCTCCGCCCGCTGTTTGATAAAGATCGCGAGCGTCGGCTGCAGACAAATGATCAACGCCCGTCAAAACGTGTGCCATTGAAGACGAAGGCGTCGCAATAGCCGCCGGTATTGCCGCGAACAAAGCATTGGCAACCGCCGTTTCATTCGCGCCCACAGCTACCGAATTATAAAGCTGACGCGATATGGTGGCACGATAGACATTGTCCGGGATAGCCGAGATCGATGCATCACTGACGACATCACCAGAAAAGACAAGAAAGCCCGGCGTGGCTTGCCAAGACACCGACGCAAAATCACCAGCGATGACATCAGTTGCTGTCAAAATATCATATGTCTGTCCGCTTGCTACGAGGCCCGTGATGTGCAGATCCAACACACCATCTAAATCAGCCTGACCGGTTACCGCCAACCGATCATAATCGACGCCCGCTTGAGGAGAAAGAGACCCGCCAACGATTTCAATAGAAAGCACACCGGTGCTTGTTTGTTCGTAATCCCCAACAATGGTGAGAATACCTGGACTATTCCCGGGCGATATCACCCCCCTATTTTGAACGGATCCGTGAATAATCCCGCTACCATATAGCAAGGCACCCGGGGCGACCTGAATGTCGCTGTGAACTGTCCCGTTCACCGCAAAATTTGATCCCGCACCAATCTCGAGTTCGCCAATAATGACATTACTATGTTCTGAAAAATTGACCGATCCGCCAAATAAGGAAAAGCTGTCAAACGCCGCAGACCCACTCAGATCAAGCGTTCCCGTCCCATATTTCTCAAAGATTTCGAACGATAAATATTGATCAAGGTCTATTGTGCGGTCGGACGCGATATCAACGATCAATGTGTCACTGCCAAGTCCTGCGTCGACAACACCATCAACACTCCCCATACCACGGATGATGAATTGATCATTGCCTCCCAGTAAATCTACACGACCAACAATTGATCCAAAATTCTCAACCCACTCGACACCACCTGCCCCACGAATAGCTCCAGCAAAGTCTAGATCTCCAGTTCTGGGCGGACTGAAGTAAGAGCGACCTCCTTGAATTAAGCCATGATTAACGATAATTGTTTGCCCATCTATGGAAGACAATTCATGTTTCATAATTGCATATGCAGCATATCGATCACTGGATATAATACCATTCGCTTCATTCGTGATGTGAGCATTGGTGGTTTGCAGCATAATGCCTGCAACTGGTTTTGTTACGTCAACCACAACACCCAGGTCATTAAAGCAAATATGCCAGCATCTTAAAGTATAGTGACCAGCGCTTGCTGCAATAGTCCCGCTGTTAAGTATTGATGCTGTTTGGCCCGAAAGCAATAATGCACTCCCCCCACGTTCCTCAGCTTGGATCAGCCCAGAATTTACAATTTCTACCATAGCCGCCGCCGTATATAATACGTGACTATCGCTTCCATAGGTCACTATAGAGCCAGAATTTTTGAGATATAAATTTGTTTCCGTATCTGAGAATATTGCTGGTGTGTCAGCGCCATGACTCTTAATTATACCAGTATTATGAATCTCAATTTTTGCATCCGTATTCATGTGGTAGATATATAGCGTTCCAGAACTGCGGTTTGTTGTTTCAACCAAACCAGAGTTCAAAACGAAAAGATCCTGATTTTCTCCGGCAACCTTGGCGTAATTACTATACCCTTCTGTCAAGACTACGGCACCTGTCCCTATGCTGCCCTGCGCAGAGATCGTACCTTCATTTATTACGGTCATTCCTGATGCACGTTTTGAATATATGCCTGCCTCAATGGCTGTTATTGTTCCAGTGTTTATGATTTCTTTAGCACCGTAACGCGCATGAATACCAATCTCGGAAACAAGATCAGCTTTATTTATTAAGAATAAAGCTGCATCCTTTATATTCAATGCAGCACCATGATCAGATAAATGCGGATCTCCGCCAGTTATGGAATTATAGATGTTACTATTATTTATAATTGTTCCATTACCAAACAAACGTAATGGTGTCGTATTCAAGAGATCATCACTCTCTATAGAAATTTCTGATAACTCACCATCAGCCTCTACAGCAAATAATTCGAATGCACCAATCTTCTGCAAAGAAATATTTTTCTTACCAGTTGTTGTGTATCCAGCGGCATCCAAACCATCCCCAGGCGTGACCGTTCCGGAGATTTCTGGTATCGCATTATTGACATCTAACGAAATTAAAAATGTATCATCGGTAGATTCAAATGTTAGATTTCCTTGAAGAACACCTCCAATTGATCGATAAATACCAGAGAGTGTCACATTTCCTTCAATTAGTCCTTGGTTTGTTAAGCGGACACCAGGATTTCCAGTAAACGCGTCGTTCGCATCCGTTGCAATAACACCATCCACAGTATTCACAAAATCAACAGAATAATAAGATTGAGATATTTCATTTCCAGAAACATATACAGCCGCATTTTCCGTAGAGTGCAGTATTCCCTCATTAGAAACAGAAAATATTCCACTACCTACAAATGCTCTACCTGTTACGCTGATTGTTCCCGTGTTCTGAAACGTATTATCATAAAAATCCTGAGCATCCTCCCCCAGGAAATTTAATTGAATACCCCACGAATAAACGCCATCTGCATTGATATTTCCATGATTCTCTGCTCTACCATGTCCGGACATGTTTATCATTACACCGGAATCCACGTGGTTCGTCATCGAGCCATTATTTATTATTGAAAACTCACCTGAACCAAATCGGCGTATACCTGTTATTTCATCGTTATCGTATATAATCTCACCATGATTTATGAGTTCAGCGTAATCGAACCCTTGTTGCAATGAGCCAACAATCCTTCCCCAGTTTTCAATCTTAAGCCCGCTACCGGTAGATAATATGACATCACCACCTCCCGACACCACGGCACCGTCTTCGATGCGGATCGTCAAATCGTTAGACGATGACGAGAAACCGTCCGCGTCGGTACCGCTGCAAACAACGGTACCGCCATCGGCTACGGGGTCTGGCGCACAGGCCGCCCAGCTCGATTGTTTATGCAATGAAAAGGCTTGAACAACGACCAACGCCGTTGTGGCGAGATAGACTCGACGTAATGATTGATGCACAATCGACCCCTCGTTAAAATTGACCGTATTTCCACAACTCTCCACTCTTAAATAGAAAATCTACCGAATGTTGCAAACAAAAGAAAGTTTTGATTTCTTTTGTATAGGTGCCATAGGCCTATGATAGAATAAGTCATTGAATTAATTAAAAAAGCGCCACAGACGATCGTCTGCAGCGCTTTCAATTAAAACTTAGCCTGTAATGTGTAATGTTTACGCGACCGTGAAACTCGCTTCGGTTTTGGCTTTGACTTCATCGACCGTCACACCGGGGGCGCATTCGATCAGCACCAGACCTTTGTCGGTGACATCCATCACGCAAAGGTCGGTGATGATGCGATCGACCACCGCTTTGCCGGTCAGTGGCAAACCGCATTTCTTTTTTATTTTGGCGGCGCCGTCTTTGGAATTGTGTTCCATGATGACGACCACGCGTTTGACGCCGGAAACAAGATCCATCGCGCCGCCCATGCCTTTGACCATTTTGCCCGGCACCATCCAGTTGGCGAGATCGCCATCTTCCGAGACTTCCATACCGCCCAAGATCGACAAGTCGATATGACCGCCGCGGATCATGGCGAAGCTATCGGCCGATGAGAAAAAACTGGTTTTGGGAAGCGCCGTGATGGTTTGTTTTCCAGCATTGATGAGATCGGCGTTTTCTTCGCCTTCGTAGGGAAACGGGCCCATGCCGAGCATGCCGTTTTCCGACTGCAAGGTTACTTCGACGCCGTCTGGAATGTAGTTTGCTACCAAGGTCGGAATACCGATCCCGAGGTTGACATAAAATCCATCTTGCAATTCTTTTGCTGCACGTTCAGCAATTTGATCGCGTGTCCAAGCCATGATCGTTCTCCTTACCCACGTTTCCGAACAGTGCGCTGTTCAATGCGTTTTTCGTAATTGGCACCTTTGATGATGCGGTTCACGAAAATTCCCGGAGTATGGATGTTGTCGGGATCGAACGATCCGACCGGTACAAATTCTTCGACTTCGGCAACGGTGACTTTTCCAGCGGTCGCCATCATCGGATTAAAATTGCGCGCCGTCTTGTTGTAGATCATATTGCCTTCGGCATCGCCCTTCCAGGCTTTGACGATGGACAGATCAGCCACAAGACCGGTTTCGAGAACATAGGTCTCGCCATTAAAGTCTTTGTGTTCCTTGCCTTCGGCCACGAGCGTGCCGACGCCGGTCTTGGTGTAGAAGCCAGGGATCCCGGCGCCACCGGCGCGAATGCGTTCGGCCAACGTGCCTTGCGGGTTGAACTCAAGCTCCAACTCGCCGGACAAATATTGTTTCTCGAAGGTTTTATTTTCCCCCACATAGGACGAGATCATTTTCTTGATCTGACGCGTATGGAGCAGAAACCCCAAACCAAAATCATCGACGCCGGCGTTATTGGAAATAACGGTGAGGTCCTTTACCCCAGATTCCCGTAGCGCGAGGATCAGATTTTCCGGAATGCCGCATAAACCGAAGCCGCCCGCCATGATGGTCATGCCGTCGAACAGCAAGCCCTCCAAGGCTTGCGCCGCATCTTGATAGACTTTACCCATATCAGAGTATTCCTTATACGTTTCGTTAGAACGGTAATAGCAATCGCGCCGGGTGCCCCTTACTTAGACCGGACCCTGTGCAAATTCAATCGTAAAGCCGCATCCCTGCCCGTTCTATCCCACCCCACGGCTGCCACCACATGCCAAGTTGGAGTATGGCCGGGTTGGAGTATGAACTGGGTCAGCTTGGATCGGGGCAAGGTTATTGTCAAAACGATAGCATCTATGCTCTCTATAGCCCTGGCAGATGATTATCCGGCGACAGTTACGCGGGGATATTACGTAATTTGCATTACAGAATAAGGATATGTGGGACAGGATAGAGATATGCGCGGATATTTTGGCATCGGCGTAGAACGGGCCAGCAAACCCATGAACCTTGGTAATTTATTCAGGACTGCCCATGGCTTCGGCGCGCGGTTCGTGTTCACCGTCGATGCCCGGCTGGACTTCGCGACGACCTGGGCCGACACCTCCAAAACCGGGGAAAACCTGCCGCTTTACCATTATGATAGTCCTGCAACCCTGCAATTGCCCGAAAAGTGCCAATTGGTCGGCATCGAGCTAACCGACGAGGCCATTGACCTGCCGAGCTTTCGCCACCCGCCAATCGCCGCCTATATCCTGGGCGGCGAGGCTTTGGGATTGAGCTCGGCAACCCTGGCCAAATGCTGCTATGTCATCAAAATTCCGACAAAATTCTCTCTTAATGTGGCCACTGCTGGCGCGATCGTCCTGTATGATCGTATCCGGAGCCTGGGGCGACATGCTGATCGCCCCTTTCATACGGGGGGTCCCAATCCAGCCGATCCGGCACTAAAGGGTAGCCAGGACCGCCCGCGCGTTCTAAAACAGGTACAGGAACGTGAGGAGCGTTTGAACAAAGCATGGGCGGAACACGAAAAATCATGACCACAGCGACCTTAACCCAAAGTAATGTGAAAAGGGCCAAATCGATCATGAAAACTGGTTTAATCGCCGCCGGATTGGCCGCTACGATGACCATAACTGCGGTTGCCCCTCTGGCGGCAAAAGGCCGTGAGTTTTTGGGGGGATACCGGGATTGGGATGCATTCCTGGAAACCCGGGCCAAGGGGGAAAAGAGCTGCTACATCATCTCGGTGCCCAAGGAAACCCAACCGAAAAACGTCAAACGGGGCGAAATCTATGTGATCGTCACCCACTGGCCCCAGGCTAAGATCAAAAGCCAGACCAATGTGGTATTAGGATACCCACTCAAAAAAGACAGCGAAGTGACGGTGACGATCGACAAACAAAGCTTCCGCTTGTTTGTTGAAGGAGACCGTGCCTGGGCTTATGACGATAAACAAGACGCCGCCATGTCGACAGCCATGCGGAAAGGCACAACCATGACGGTCAAAGGTGTCTCGCAACGGGGCACTGAAACAACAGACCGCTATTCTCTGGCCGGCATTTCTGCCGCCTATAACGCTATCACACAAGCTTGCTATTAATCACGACGTAAAACATTACAAAGCTAGACAACAGCACACAACTATTAGACACCGTGAGCCTGAGCAAAAAACCAAGGCTCACGTTATTGGTTGTCTCTAATAACAAGAGAAACTGTTTTTATTTTCCGGAACTTCCCTCCCGTAACAGCGGCGCACTCTCCTGTGTCAGAACTTCGTGAACTGATAATTTCTAGTTCCTGTCTCTGAATACGTTTCAATTATGGACTTACCTAGTACGTCCTCAAAAATCACCCTCTGC
>JBBCIP010000248.1:0-8136 GCA_037189785.1 Alphaproteobacteria bacterium | reverse complement strand
CGAGGCTGCAAAATTCTTGGACCGTGTGCGGATACTGCTAGAAAATCCGTTGCGCTTGCTACTGTGATCGTTGATGGAGTAAAAAATGGACTTTGATTTATCAAACGAGCAAGCGTTGTTGGTTGAAACAGCACGCCGTGTCGGTGAGAAGTTTGGGCTCGATTACTGGCGTGAGCTTGATGCAAAAAAAGCCTATCCCGCAGACATATGGAAAGCGATTTGTGAGGCGGGATTGAGTGGCATCGCCATACCCGAGGCGTATGAGGGATCGGGGCTTGGCATGACGGAAGTTGCCATTGCCGTAGAAGCCTTGTGTGCCGCGGGTGGTGGGTCTACCCTGAGTCAAATGTTTATGTGCACGCCAATTTTTGGTGGGATTACGCTGACCAAATTCGGCTCAGAAGATGCTAAGAAAAAAATGCTGCCGGGGCTCTGTGATGGCAGTGTCAGTTTTGCCATGGCCCTGACCGAGCCGGATGCGGGAACCAATACATTAGCGTTGCGTTGTATGGCACGCGCCGATGGCGATGGCTGGCGTATCAATGGCCAGAAAATTTGGATTACAGCAGTCCCGCAAGCGACCAAAATTCTGGTGGTGGCGCGCACAAAGAAAGCCGAGGATGTTACAAAGAAAACCGACGGTATCAGCCTGTTTATGATCGATGTGGATCGTGAAGGGCTGACCCATACGGCTATTGAGAAAGTCGGCACCAACACTTTGCCGTCAAGCGCGGTGTTTTTTGAAGATGTCAAAGTCCATCGCGATGAATTGATTGGGACCTTGGATGGTGGCTTCCGTGAATTACTGGATGTCCTCAATACCGAGCGTATTGTAACCACGGCAGGTTTAATTGGAACGGCTGAGCTGGCCATCAAACTGGCCGTGGACTATGCTGCAGAGCGTAAAATTTTTGCGAACAAACCAATCGGCAGTTATCAATCTATCCAATTCCCGTTAGCTGAAGCCAAGGTCCAATTAGAATGTGCGCGGCTTATGAATTACAAAGCAGCTACACTTTATGACCAAGATCGGCCTTACGGCAGTGAAGCAAATATGGCGAAATTCATGGCTGGTCATGCGGCAGCGTTGGCCACCGACCGGGCGATGCAAACTATGGGTGGCATGGGATATTCTAAGGAATATCATGTGGAGCGATTGTGGCGCGATGCTCGCTTATTCCGCATTGCGCCGGTTTCCGAAGAAATGGTGCTGAACTATGTGGCTCAGCATGATCTTGGGATGCCGCGATCTTATTAATCGCGACAGTTTATGAATTTGGATATGGGTGGTCGTTGTTGATTGAGGCGGTGCCTTCGATCACCACCACACCATCTTGATTCTTGATCGAAATAGCGTATTTTCCATCAGTCTGTAATATGCCGGTCGCTTCGACAATATCATTCTCGCGGACTGGGGCTTTGAAACGCACGTCGATGCTGTGATTGTTGTGTGTTGGCGCGCCGAATGTTTTTTCTATGGACAGCAAAATTAGATTTAAAGACAGCGTGCCATGCGCAATGATACTGCCCATCGGTGTTTGTGCAGCAAAATCGGGATCGATATGGATGGGATTATAGTCGTTGGAAATATCTGCATAAAGGCGGATTTTTTCGCGTGTTATTTTCAACTGTATCGGTACTAATTCTTTAATCATAATGTCCAAAAAACCTTGGTGATACCCGATACAAAAAGGTATCCCGTTTCGGTGTCGCTAATATGGGTGCGAAAAGATATTAAATTACGGGTGCCTTTTTTTTCCTTGCTTGCGCAGTCAACGGTTGCATTCAAAGGCTTCCCGATTTCAGGCATTGCATGAATAATGCAGGATTGTCCGACATGGAGATTACCAGGCGGCCGAGGGACAACAATTGTTGCAAAGGCTTGCATCAGCAACAAAGGAACAGTCCCCATCGGCACCGTTGTATCGACAAGGCAATCCTCAGGGCAATTCCCATATAAATCCTTCCATAACTTCATCATTGCGTGATCGATGGTCAGAATATGAGTGCCGATGCGTTCGTTGACATGGAACATATCGAATGTTAGTGGGGAGGCTGTCAAATCTTGCGCCGATGTGGTGGGCGGAATAGTCATCGCTTTGGAAGCTCGATCGTGGCTTCAGCCGTTGCTGTTTTCCGCCCGCGATGGTCTTCAGCATAAAGCGAGATTATTAGGCTGCCGTCAGGATTTTTCTGCGACACGGATCCTTTGATCCATGTTGTGTCGCCGACAAAATTTGGTGCGCGCAATGATACGCTCAATCGTCTCATCCACCCATGATCGCCGATCCAATCGGAAACACGGTGATCAAACCATGCGATTCTTTGCGGCCCATAGTCATAAGGTCCGGGCATACCGATTGAAGCCGATAACTCTTCATCCCAATGGACTCGTTCAGGAACATCCCACACACCATAGCGATCTTTGACACCGGCGGCTGGGTGCCGTTTACGGAAATCATGCCACATACGGTGCGCGCGCACGAAAACAGTGCCGAATCCTATCAAAAACGCTACGTTGTCGGTCACGGTCAATGGGCCCTTGACCATATCTGTCAGGGGTTGCCCGACATCAACGTCGTCCCAATATAATATTGATCCGCCGCGTCTTTCTTCCACTTCGCGTTCGTACGCAGCTTCAATGATCGCCAAATCTTCGGGGCTGTAGATTTTGCGATCTAGACCGGCGAATTTATCACTTTTGCCGGCTTTACCGCGTTCCATGCGGAAAGCATGGGAATACAGTGTACTCAGAACATGACCGTTTTGGTCGGTATAGCGGGTGATGGATGTTTGCTGAAATTGTCGACCGGCATAACGCCCTTGGCGTTCGCGCAGTTCGTGAAGCGCTGTTGTTGCTGTGATCGGTGTGTCGAGTTTGATCGGAGCGTGGCATTCCAGCTCAATGCCGGTAAATAAGCCATGCACACCTGGTAAACCACGTGACCTTGGGAAGCCACAGCTCAAAACAAATGTCGCAGGAGCAATACTGCTACCGTAGCGGGTCGTCGTGCCATAGGTGGGATTACAATAAAGTGGATTATCATCGCCCCGGCCAAGCGCGAAATGGCGTATGGCATCTGTCGTGGCGACGGTGTTGAATTGCGGTAAGGGCCCTTCGACCCCGATTTCCGCACGCAATGCGTCAATGGCGTCGTCTGTGATTTTGTGTTGGGAGGTATCTAATCCCATTTCAGTCCTTGGCACTTAATTTTTGATTGAGAGAGCGTTATCGTTTCAAACTATTTATTCACAGTAGATATTATATATTCTCATTTTTGGGTGAGCAAGTCCATTTTAGATTTATTGGATTTAGGTGAGGTGCACGGGCCTTTTTGTCTGGATTTTGGTGCTTATAGGACTATTGCTGCGTTTCTATGGACTTAATGGTATTTTGGTAGCCTATTTTGTGTGTGTTGGGATGCAAAGTTCCGACAAATTTCCAAGATTTTTGCTGTACGTAGCCGGGTGGAACAAGCGCATTTTGTTGATTTTGGCTATTCTTTGGAATGGATAATTCTTAGGTCTTGCTCGATTTTGTCATTATGTGTACATTATAGAGAAGAAATATTCATTATAAAGAATTTTTGGGACGGCTTATGAGATGGATTGTGACCCTGGCGGTGTTGGTGCCGTTTTTGTTCGTCATTTTTACCACGTCGGGGGTCTTGCCGTTGTCTTTTGGCGCGGGCCATGTTTTGCCGGCCAATTGGTTGGCAGTACCGATGACAATTTGGATATCCATCGGGATAATGGTGGTCATCGTAGTGCTGACAGCTATGGCAGTACGTCTTGTAAATTTTGATGAAGACTAAAGCCGATGAGTTTGATTTCTGCCATTTGCTTCATAACTCTTATCGGTGTGACATTATGGATTGCCGTTTGGGCTGGACGTAAGGGCGGCGGTCGCGAGTCCCTCTATGCTGCTGGCGGACAGATTTCTGGCTTTCAAAATGGCCTTGCCATTACTGGTGACTTTGTGTCTTCCGCCGCTATCTTTGGCTCGGTTGCGCTTTTTTACATGGTTGGGTCGGGCATGGTGATTTTTTTCATCGCGCCGTTGGTTGGCATGTGTTTGCTGCTTATGTTTGTCGCGGGACCGTTGCGTAAGCTTGGCTATTACACCATGGGCGATGTGCTGGTGGCACGTCTTGGTGGGCGGTCGGTGCGTATTTTCACCGGTATCTGCACATTGGTTTTGAGCGAGATGTATATCGTGGCACAGCTTGTGGCGTCGGGTACATTGTTTGCAACCTTGTTGGATATTCCTTATTTTGTTTCGGTCCTTGCCGTCGGTGCTTTGGTCAGTTTTTACGTCGGCTTTGGCGGTATGTTGGCCACAACATGGGTGCAAATTATCAAAGCGGCAATCTTAGTGTGTGGTGTCCTTCTCTTGGCTGTTTTGTGTCTTTATGAGGCCGGTGGCTTGGAGCCGCTGTATGTGCGAGCACAGCAAGCATTTGACGGCGATATCGGCAGCTTCACTGGCATGGAGCTGTCGTTATTCTCACAAGCATCGCTCGGCGCCGGGCTCATGCTGGGCATGATGGGGATGCCGCATTTGTTGATTCGATTCTTTACGGTTCCAAATCCTGCGACGGCCCGGCAGTCGGTGGTTGTTGCCACCGCGTTGACGGGATTGGTGTTGGGCACATTGTTGTTTGTCGTCGGGCCCGGCACTTTGGCGTTTGTGAAAGACGTTGCCGCCTATGAAGTCGCGCCAGGAGAAATCCGTGGCGGAACCAATATGGTTTTCATTCATCTGTCCCATGTCATGGGTGGGGAGCTATTGTATGGTGTGATGTCGGCGGTAGCGTTTGCGACAATTCTGGCGGTCGTTGCGGGTCTTGGGGTTGCGATTGCTTCGACAGCGGCCCATGACATATATTCTGTTCTGTCTAACAAGCAGGGAAAAGCCAAAGACGGTGCGGAAGTGATGATGTTTCGCATATCGGCCTTAATCGCAGCGGCGATTGGTGTGGTTCTGGCGCTGATGTTACAGCATGAAAACATTGCGTTCTTGTCGGCGCTTGCGTTTGGTATCGCAGCCAGCACCAATTTTCCGATTCTGTTGTTAGCCCTGTACTGGTCACGTTTGACGGTGCTTGGTGCCATTATGGGCGGGCTCAGTGGCTTGGTGTTGTCGGTCGGGTTGCTTATTCTTGGGCCCACCGTTTGGCAGAAAATTCTTGGTAATCCTGAGCCTATTTTCCCATCTGACTATTCGACCCTAGTGGCTGTGCCAATGGCTTTTGCTGTGGCTTATATTGTGTCCGTTTTGGATGGATATCGTAGTTCGAGTAGAAGTCTACGATCTCTTTACTAAAGGAGTGTTTTATGGCGGTATCGTCCGATATTCTAACATGTCCGGTGGAGCATATCGATATGCATGCTCCTGATGTTCTAAAGCAACCACACGCTTTTTATAAACGGTTGCTACAATCTGCGCCGGTTGTGCGTGACGAGAAATCGGGTATTTACCAGATATCGTCTTATGAATTGGTGCGCCAAGTTTTAGCTGATACGGACACATTTTCTAATCGCATTCGCCATGCTTTGCACGGTAAGAATTCGGGCTCGGAAATGGTGGCGTCGATCATGGCAGAAGGATTTCCACGTCCGGATACACTGCAAACCTCCGATCCACCAATCCACACCCGTAGTCGAAAGTTGGTGAACAAAGCCTTTACCCCGCGTCGTGTTGAGAGCATGGGAGAAGAAATCGAGCAGGTTGCGGATCAGTTGATCGATGCGTTTGCGGCGCGGGGCGAAATGGAGTTCGTCAATGAGTTCGCATATTTGCTGCCGATGACGGTTATTGCGAAACAGTTGGGCGTACCGTTGTCTGACATGCCAAAATTTAAGCGCTGGTCGGATGCTTTTGCGGCACAGTTCTCTCACGTGACTGATGAAAAAGAAGAAGCCGAGATTGCACGCCAAGTTGTTGAATTTCAGCGTTACTTTGCCGATGTCATTGAACAAAAGCGGCAATCACCAACCGATGATATTATTTCTGATATCGCCACGGCTGACTTAAGTGAAGAAGGCGATTCGACGCGCTTGGATACGCCGGAAGCCCTGCAGATTATCCAGCAGATCCTGGTGGCAGGTAATGAAACGACGGCCTCGTCGATGACGGAGGGGATGTATCAGATCATACAGAATCCGGATCTAATGCAGGCTATCGTGACTGAAGAAAATGTGCTGAAGCATACGGTTGAAGAGATCATCCGGTTTAGTTCTCCTGTCCAGGCGATGTGGCGTGTTGCTTTGAAGGATACCGAGATAGGCGGCGTAGCCATTCCGAAAAACGCGATTGTGTTAGTCAGATTCGCCGCTGCAAATTGTGATCAAACAATATTCGAAAATGGTGAAGTTCTTGATACTGAACGTCCGAAGCTTCGCCGACATGTGGCCTTTGGCCATGGTATTCATGCCTGTATCGGGGCGCCGTTGGCCAGAAAAGAAATGCAAATATCTTATTTAAAGTTATTTAGTCGCTTGAAAGAGTGGCGAATTGCCCCAGATCAACCAACTATCGATTATCAGGCTGGGGTGTTGTTGCGTGGGATTAAAGAGTTAAAGTTGCAATTCACACCAGTGACGTAGTATGGGTTACAAAAGTAAAAATAAAGGCGATCATTCATGAGAATGCAGGGCCGCATAGGGCTAATAACAGCCGGTGGATCCGGCATGGGTCGGGCCGGAGCCTTACGCTTGGCTGCCGAGGGCGCAAAAGTTGCGATTGCTGATGTCAATGGTGACGGTGCGAACTCTGTGGTTGCTGAGATCAAGCGGGCAGGCGGTGAGGCTCTGGCGCTTGTTGGTGATCTACGGGCTGATGATTTTGCAACTGAAATCGTCAGTAAAACTTTGGATGCATTTGGTGGGTTGGATTTCCTGTGGAATCACCTTGGCATTCCAGGGCCTGCTGCGATCGAAGATCTGGATATGGAGGCTTATGAACAAGCCTTTGATTTGAATTTACGGTCCGGCTTGATGACGACGAAAGCAGCTATTCCGGCTTTGCGAGAGAGCGGGCAAAGTAGTGTCTTGTTCACGGCCTCGGCTTCCGGTGTGGTTGGGTCGCCCATGAGCCCGATCTATTCGGCCACAAAGTTTGGCCAGATAGGTCTGATGAAATCATTGGCCAAGCGGTATGGCCCGCATAACATTCGCTTCAATGCGATCGCCCCGGGCGCGGTCGATACGCCAATGTTGCGTGTGTTTTTCGCCCGTCCCGATAGTGGCCAAACTCAGGATAATGTAGAGACGACGATTTCTCAACGCACCGCAGGCTATCCTTTGGGACGAATCGCGACGCCTGATGATATTGCCCACGCTGCTTTGTTTTTATTATCCCATGAAGCTGCGTTCATCACCGGTACGGTATTGCTGATCGATGGCGGCATGAACGCTTAAGCTTCAAGGAGCCGGGCGTCTGCGCCGCAATCTTCACCGTTCTTAAAAGATGGCAATGGGATTGACCGGTGATGCTGTGCCGCCATTTATTCTCAACGGGGCGACCACAAAGAAAAATTCATGGCGTTTTTGTTCGTTGCAAGTTTTGGCTAGAACATCAAGCTTCAAGTTATGCAGCAGCGGCATACCCATATAGACTTCGGTGCCGACATGGATCGGAATCCATTCCTTTTCAAAAGGCGCGGGTAAGATGTCATGGGCGCAATCGGATGCGATCAGCGCAACGTCGCGTTCGTGAAACCACACCAAGCAGTCCGGATAGATACCGGGAAGATGGCCGCGGCCATCGGGCAGGCGTTCGACTTGGCCGCCTTTTTGGGCGCGGCGTTCATGGCGACCAGTGCGATAGATGACAATATCACCGGCTTGTACTTTGGTTCCGGTCAAAGCTTCGGCGGCCTCTAAATCTGTGGCGCGGATTGGTTCATTCTGCTCGATAAAATCGGTCCCTCTGACGGCGGTGATATCTAGGAACACGCCTCTTGCGCATAAATTTTCGGTCATGGTCGTGATGGCCAAGGTACGAGAGCCTTTCGATGTGACCTGAGTTGTCGGCTGTCCATTGTATAGTTTGCCGTGATGGGAAATATGACAAAGTGCATCAAGATGGCTTTGAGCTTGACCGTGAGGAAAAACACCAAAAAAATCATAGGC
>JBBCIP010000247.1:0-7718 GCA_037189785.1 Alphaproteobacteria bacterium | reverse complement strand
CCATCGAACTTACGGAAGCCGTTAAAGCTGCGGCGAAAGAAGCCGAAGCCAACGGCACCCTCGGACAATCCAAACCAAGTGTGCGTGAAATGTTTGAATGCGTTTACGACGAACCGGATTGGCGGTTGATTGAACAACGACAAGAATTGGGAATTTAACCATGGCCAGTATGAATATGATTCAAGCGCTCAACTCCGCCATGGATGTGATGATGGGGCGCGATCCTGACATTCTGGTATTTGGCGAAGACGTCGGATATTTTGGCGGCGTGTTCCGGGTAACCGACGGCCTCCAAAAAAAGCACGGATTGACTCGCTGTTTCGACGCGCCGATTTCTGAAGGCGGGATCATCGCTACTGCTGTCGGCATGGGCGCTTATGGTCTGCGCCCGGTCGTTGAAATTCAATTCGCCGATTATATTCTGCCGGCTTATGATCAATTGGTGTCGGAAGCAGCGCGCTTGCGCTATCGCTCAGGCGGTGACTTCTGGGCACCGATCACCGTGCGGTCCCCCTATGGTGGCGGGATTTTCGGTGGGCAAACGCATAGCTCGAGCCCCGAAGCCATTTTCGCTCATATCACTGGTTTGAAAACGGTTATTCCATCGACACCTTATGACGCCAAAGGCTTGCTGATCGCCGCCATCGAAGACAATGACCCGGTGATCTTTCTCGAACCCAAGCGTCTTTACAACGGGCCTTTCAATGGTCGCCCGGATCAACCGGTGACATCCTGGGCCAAACATCCGGCCAGCGACGTCCCCGATGATTATTACAAAATCCCGCTAGGTAAGGCCGCCACCGTGCGCGCTGGACAAGATGTAACCGTGCTTGCTTATGGCACCATGGTCCATGTTGCCTTGTCGGCCATCGAAGAAAGCGGCGTTGATGCCGAGCTAATCGACCTGCGCAGTATTGTACCGCTGGATATCGAGGCCATCACACAGTCGGTTAAAAAAACCGGGCGCTGCGTGATCGTGCACGAAGCATCCCGCTATGCCGGGTTTGGTGGCGAACTATCTGCATTGGTGCAAGAGCGTTGTTTTTATCATCTGCGCTCGCCGATTGAACGGGTGGCCGGGTGGGATACACCATACCCCCACGCTTTCGAATGGGATTATTTCCCCGGCCCAAGCCGGGTTGTGACCGCTTTACGCCGTGTGATGGAGGCTTAATCATGGGACAGTATATTTTTCGTCTCCCCGATATCGGCGAAGGCGTCGCTGAAGCGGAAATCGTTGTTTGGCATGTCAAAGTCGGCGACCGCATTGAAGAAGATCAATCTCTGGTCGATGTCATGACCGACAAAGCGACCGTCGATATGACCTCCCCGGTCGCGGGGATTGTAACGGCGATCCACGGTGACATCGGCGCCATGTTGCCGGTGGGCTCGCCTTTGGTCGAACTGGATGTGGAAGGGTATGTGGGCGACACCAGTGCCGCATCAACACCAACACAACCCGCGCCAAACCCAAAGCCAGACCCCGCGCCCGTGGCCGCACCAACACCAAAAGCAACACCCGCTGTGGCAACTACACCAAAGGTCGCACCAGCCAAAACAGCAGCGGCCCCAGCCTTTGCGACACGCCCAGCAGGAGATGCACCGCTCGCCTCCCCCGCCACACGACGGCGCGCCCATGAGCTTGGTATTTCCCTACAATATGTCCCTGGTAGCGGTCCAGCAGGACGCATCACCGATGACGATCTTGATACCTATATCGCATCCGGCGGCAGTATTGGGACAAGCAGCGCAACAACCGCCCCAAAAACAACGGTGACCGATACCCGGATCATCGGCCTGCGTCGAAAAATCGCTGAAAAAATGCAGGATTCGAAACGCCGCATTCCGCATTTCACCTATGTCGAAGAATGCGATCTGACCGAACTCGAAGCCTTGCGCCAAGACTTGAACGCAAACCGCAGCAGCGATCAACCCAAGCTCACATTGTTGCCATTTTTCATGCGCGCCTTGGTGCGGATTTTACCGGAATTTCCCCACGTCAATTCGCGCTATGACGATGACGCCGGTGTGTTGCACAGTTTTGACGGCGTTCATATCGGCATCGCCACGCAAACACCATCGGGCTTGATCGTGCCATTGGTACGGCATGCCGAAACATTGGATTTGTGGGACTGCGCCCGCGAACTAGCACGCGTATCTCAAGCCGCCCGCGATGGCACCGCATCGCGGGACGAATTAACCGGCTCGACCATCACGCTCACAAGTCTCGGCGCTTTGGGTGGAATTTCCGCAACGCCGGTCATCAATCATCCGGAAGTCGCAATCATCGGGCCCAATAAGTTGGTTGACCGCCCCATCGTGCAAGGCCCCTATGTCACAATCCGCAAGATGATGAACTTGTCATCGTCCTTCGATCATCGCATCGTCGATGGCTATGACGCCGCTCAATTCATCCAACGCTTGAAGCGGATGATTGAGCATCCCGCCCTTATTTTCATGAATTGATAGCGGACAGTCCCATGGCGCAAGATAAAAAAGTAACACAAACCAAAGCCAAAGTTTTGATCATAGGCGGTGGCCCCGGCGGCTATGTCGCCGCTGAAAAATGCGGGCAACTGGGCCTTGATACCATTCTTGTGGAGGCTGACCGTTTGGGCGGCACGTGTCTGACGCGCGGCTGCATTCCGTCAAAAGCGTTGATCCATGCCGCCAGTCGATTTGAAGCCATCACAGCCGCCGCGACCACCGGACAATTCGGAATTACCGTTGATGCCAAGCCGAAACTCAATTTCATGGAAACAGTTGACTGGAAAGACGGTATTGTCGGCAAGCTTGAAAGTGGTGTCGCCGGTTTAATGAAGCGCGCCAAAGTCCGCGTTATCAACGGTTGGGCAACATTCAGTGATGCCAAAACATGTTCGATTGAGACGGCAGAGGGAACGGTGGTTGTCAGTGCCGAACATGTCATTCTTGCCAATGGATCCCAACCGGTCGAGCTTCCGTTCTTACCGTTTGGCGGCATTGTCATATCGTCCACCGAAGCGTTGTCTTTACCCGACATCCCGAAACGACTGGTGATTGTCGGCGCCGGGTATATCGGATTGGAACTCGGTATCGCCTTCCGCAAACTCGGCAGCGAGGTGACCATCGTCGAAGCCCAAGATCGGATCTTGCCGCTTTATGATAGCGCCTTGGTCACGCCGGTCCGACGCTGGCTTGATCGTCACGATGTCACGCTTCACCTTGGCGTCAAAGCCCGCGGGCTTGGTGTTGATGGGCGGAGTCTCGAAATCGAAACCACCAATCATGAAACGATCACCCTCGCCGCTGACCGCATCTTGGTCACGGTCGGTCGTAAACCGGTCACAGACGGTTGGGGGCTTGAAAACATGGCGCTGACCATGGATGGCCGCTTTATCAAAGTCGATGACCGTTGCGCCACATCGAGCCGCAATGTCTGGGCCATCGGTGATTTGGTCGGGGAACCGATGTTGGCTCACAAAGCCTCAGCCCAAGCCGCGATCGTTGCCGAAATCATCGCCGGCAAAAAAAGACGGTTTGACCCCGTGGCGATCCCCGCCGTCTGCTTCACAGAGCCCGAAATCGTGAGCGTAGGTTTGAGCCCGGATGACGCAAAAGCCGCAGGCATTCCGGCCACCACCCAAAGCTTCCCGTTTCAAGCCAATGGCCGCGCCTTGACCATGGCGGCTGGTGATGATGGTGGTTTTGTCCGTGTTGTCAGCCGGGAAGATGGCCGCATCATTGGTATCCAAGCCGTTGGCCAACACGTGTCGGAATTGTCCGGTGAATTTGCCCATGCCATGGAAATGGGATCGGTCCTGGCCGATGTCGCCGGCACCATTCACGTCCACCCGACATTGAGCGAAGCCTTCCACGAAGCGGCTCTGAAAAGCATGCCGCACGGCTAAGTTGTTATATTCTATGCCCAACTTAACTCGCCCCCGAGCCAACCATGCTCGGGGGTTTTTATTTGGGATCAGCCATAAAAGTGAGAGCAACTCTGCTGTGTTGCTTGGAAGTCGGCATTGACTTATAGTTTTCCGCATGGGCATGGGGAAAATAGGATCGGAGCAACGGCCGCGGTGGCTCAAATGGCTGCACCGGATCGGCTATGTCACGACAATAATAGTTCTGATTCAAATATTGGGCATCGCGACGTTTATAACTATACAACTATTAAAAGACTATAAAATACAGAATGCATTAAGAAAGCAAAGCAGCACTCACGAACGACCTTTGCTGGTCAATGATGACAGCAATATGAGTCAGCTACTCAGATTACTGCCCTCTCTTGACACTCTGCAAGGCAATGGTTTTCGGTTCGTCGCAGACCCTGATTGGTTCCATAAGGATTATGCGCTCGCCCTTTATTTACCCGCGCCCAACGGTTCTAGAGCTAAAGGTGTGATCATTATAAAAGAAGGTAGCAACCCGTCTATTAAACAACATAACTTCACAATTCCGGCAAACGCTTATCGTACCCTTGTTAAGAATATAGATAAAAAAACAGATAGCTGGAAGGGAAGCACTATGATTTTTTTCCACTATACAACAACAGCGTTTGAACGTGTGCGCGGCAAAAAAGTAACTTCCGGCATAGGACAGGGTTACCCATACACCGAAATACAATCTCTTATCCTAACCACCCTAAAAGAATATGCGCCCAATGACGATTTACCTAAAAACCCTGATTGGACGGATTAAATATTTAACTCATGAATTAATAAGATGACGTTTTTAATGAGGTATGATCACTACAGTATTCATACGGCATGATGGCGATTATCCATCTATGATAAAAAAAACTAATTAACCGAGCATTTTTCATATACTGGAGCTATCCACATATATGGAATCAAGCAACATTGTCCGCTATCATAATTTTTCTGTCGCATAGACATAACACCTTGGCTGCATCTTATGATCTTATCATTCGATAGCATTTCCCGAACACCACGCAAGATAGCCTAAATATAGCTAAGAAATAAGTGACGCGTGGGCTAGGGAACAAAATACTCAAACGACATAAATCCATTAGACATTAATCGAGGACTCGCGATGAAAGACAAGCCTGAGCAAGTTTTGAGTCCCGTCTTTGACAGACAAGAGTTGACCCGTCGGCAATTCGTCCAAACAAGCTCTCTGGCGATTGGCGCGGCAAGCCTTGTGGGGGTACAAGGTTTAGTCTCTCTCGCCCACGCCCAAGGCATCACGTATCCCTATAAAGTCCGTGAAATTGAAAATATTTGGATTCCGATGTCGGACGGTGCGCGGTTGGCAGCGCGGCTATGGATTCCGGAAGGCGCGGAGAAAAATCCGGTGCCCTGTATCTTCCAATATAACCCGTATCACAAACGCAACCGCACACGCTTAGGCGACGATCTGATATATCCCTATTATGCCGGTCACGGCTATGCTTGTATTCGTGTTGATATTCGTGGCTCGGGTGATTCCGAAGGCTTGCCGCAGGATGAATATGTAAAACAAGAACAAGACGACGGTGTTGAAATTATTGCCTGGCTTGCCGCGCAACCGTGGTGTTCGGGCCGTGTCGGCATGGAAGGATTATCGTGGAGCGGCTTTAGCGCCCTACAAGTTGCCGCGCGACGTCCCCCGGCCTTGAAAGCCATCATCACCCATGACTCAACCGATGACCGTTACGCAGATGACGCCCATTATAAAGGCGGCTGTATCATTCACGATATGTTCGGTTGGGGCACACAATTTTTCACGAACCAAGGCCTTCCAGGTGATCCGCAAATTCGCGGCGGTGATGATTGGCTGAAACTGTGGCAAGATCGTTTGAATGCTGTCGAGTTCAATCTCGGCACATGGGTCGAGCATCAACATCGCGATGCGTTCTGGAAACATGCGTCTGTTTGTGAAGACTATAGCCAGATCGATTGCGCGGTCTATGCTGTCGGCGGTTGGGTCGATGCGTATAAAAATAGCGTGTTTCGTTTGCTGCAACACCTTAAAGGCCCGCGCAAGGGCTTGGTCGGTCCCTGGGGTCATTCCTACCCGCATGTGGCACAGCCTGGACCGACCATTGACTATCTCAATGAAGCACTGCGCTGGTGGGATTACTGGTTGAAAGATAAAGATACCGGCATCATGAACGAACCGATGCTGCGGGTCTGGACCCAAAAAGAATCTGCATGGCGAGGTGATCTTGTCGTTCCCGGCCGCTGGTCAGCAGAGAAAGGCTGGCCATCATCATCGATCAATCAACGTCGCTATTATTTGAATACCGGCACACTCGATAATCGCGCCGCTCAAAGTCAACAGCTCACGCTCAATCCCCTGCAAACGGTCGGCATCGCATCTGGCAACTGGTGCCCGTTCGACATGGCAACCGAACTGCCGCTCGATCAACGTGTCGACGATGCGCGATCCCTTACGTTTGACACGGGACCGTTCGACCAGGATCTGGAAATACTCGGTGCTGCCGTTGTCACGCTGGAATTAGCCGTTGATAAACCGGTGGCGTTTGCTGCCGTGCGCCTTAATGAAGTTTGGCCAACCGGTGAAACGCGTCGTGTGACCTATGGCATTCTTAATCTGTGCCATCGCGACAGCCACGAATACCCCGAAACCTTGGAGCCAGGAAAACGCTATAAAATTGCCATCACACTTGATAACGCAGCCCATATATTCAGCCGCGGCAATCGTCTGCGCATTGCCATATCAACAACCTATTGGCCGCTGGTTGTGCCGTCACCGGAGCCTGTGGTGCTGAGTGTTTTCACCGGCGCATCAACGCTCGATTTGCCGATACGGGAAAACCGCGATCTTGATCAGACATTGCACGACTTTGGCCCCGCTGTCGTACCGCCCATCCAAGCCAGAAAAAGCGGAGGCCCCACCAACCGCAGTATAACCTGGGATGTGGCCACAGGCACACAAACACTAACCCACGTCGGGGCCAGGGGCGCATCCATCGTTGAAGCGGTGCAGACAGAAATTTTACGTGGCTTCACACAAACAGACATCATCAAAGATAACGACCCAGCAAGCGCCGTCATCGATTTCAAATTCTTAATGGGTTTTGCCCGTGATACTTGGCTGCCCCGGGTCGAAACCTCCACCCGCTTTACGCTAAGCAAAGATAATTTTCATTTTGAAAGCAATATGGATTCGTTCAACGGTAAGGAAAAGATCAACAACCGCAAATGGGTCATGGATATTCCACGACGACTGATTTGAAACGAGCGATACCCATCTTGCATCTGTATAACTTAATTACATTAGATCATAACGGTTGATCTTTTGATATGGGCAACCGAACGGTCCTAAACCCGATATGTCCTGTACCGAGGCTTCGTTCTCCCGCTTGTCGCGCGGATGGTCGATAGCGTTGACAATAATTTGGGGCACAAAGATAGGATCCACCCTTGATAACATTAAAATCATTATTGTCATTATAACTGGCCGTCGTCCATTCCCAGACATTACCAATCATATCGTGTAGTCCATAACCATTGGGTGGATAACAACCAACCGGCGCACGTCCTATAAATCCGTCATCACGACTATTTTCAGTTGGGAATGCTCCCTGCCAACTATTGGCTGGATGAAAACCATCCGACGCATATTGTTCGCCCCATGCATATGTTGCTTTGTCTAACCCCCCCCGCGCTGCATATTCCCATTGTTCTTCGGATGGCAGAGCCCGCCCCGCCCACTGCGCATAAGCCACAGCATCTTCATAAGCGATATGCACAACCGGTTCATTG
>JBBCIP010000246.1:0-19754 GCA_037189785.1 Alphaproteobacteria bacterium | reverse complement strand
TCCGTCGTCAAATTGCGCATCTGTAAAAGATTGGCAACGTTCAGCCCTTCTGCCGCGATAATATTATGGATTGTATCGTTGTCCGAATTTTTCCGCGTCATATGAATGTGGGTTTCGCCGACCGTCCATCGCTCACCATCATCAAATGGTTTAAACGCTTCGAGGGCAATCGTGCGATGGGTTGTTTGCCCCACCTTGACCTCAATATCTTCGCTGACAATTCGATAGTCCGGGCCTTTGGCCACAACGACTTGATACGTCCCTGCCGACAAATCGACTGCATAGTCGCCAGAACTATAAAAAACATACTCACCCCGCCCCGGCCAAATTTTATCATGTGCAGATAATAAAATTTGCTGTTGCGGACCATGAAATCCAGGCACGGGTAGCGCCATTTGACCCGGCGACACCAAACGACCATGCTGGTCATAAATACCCATTCTGGCCGCAGTCGCTTGCCCATCGACTTCCGTCCGCAGCTCCAAACGTCCCACTCGTTTCTCTTGAGCAGCTTTTGCACGTTTAGAAGACCACTCCAGCTTGATATCACACAGTATCATCTCGGATGGCTGCGTTTCAGCTTGAAAATTATGGAGATCCGGCACACTGATCGCAAAATCAGTTCCGCTGGATAACCGATTGGCAAACCGGGCCTTAGGTAATGTAATCGTATAACCAACCTTATCACCCTTGTGGCGGCCACTGACCGGTATTATCTCGGGACGCCCCACAGAGCGATCATACCAAACAAGCAATGATGATGTGGTTTGCCCTAAGACTTCAAACATCAGCGTAACATCATCATCCCTGTCATAAAAATCGGCGTCCGTTACATCAAAGTGAAACATCGGGCCTTTTAGGCAACGTCGTCCGTCACCATCGACGACCATCCCAAGAGGCCAGCGGAGTTTGACACCAGGCGACATGCCCGTTTCACCAAAAACACCCACAGCCCGGGCAATATGGGGCCTGTTCCAATCATAGTCACGATAAAGAATAGGATTTACGTCATGGGCTAAAGCAGACGTGCAAAAAATCACACTCACAAATAGCCAACGAACAATTGGGCGGCATAATGAAGCCATAAAAACACTGAAAAATCTGTGCTTTCCCATGCAAATCTTCCTTCAAGCGCCTAAAGTTCAGAGCAAATAGTCACAAGCACGCGTGCTATGCCAACGATACAGGACTTACTTTTTCTGGCGGATAACGCCCCATACCGAGGATTGCCAAGCCAGCAAACACAAAAGCCCCAGCAGCCCACAAAAGGGCGTCGTGATAAGTACCGCTCACATCATAGGCATATCCGAATAAGAACGGCGCAATACCCGACACCAGAATGAATATGCCAAACACCACACCATATATCTTGCCGTAATGTGTCATGCCAAAATACTTGGCACACAAATAAGCAATCAGATCACCCTCAGCCCCCACAGCCAAGCCAATCAAGATTGCCGCAAAACACGCTTCTATGGTCGTAATTTCCCCCTGCATCAGGATCACGACCGCAATAACCGGCAATAAGAACAAAGGTGCAGCGACAGCTGGTGCCCAAAAAATATCGATCAGCCACCCAACTCCCAAACGAGATAGCGTCACACTAATGCCAATCAATCCCATGGCCAATGCGATAGATGCCGTTGACATGCCCTTGTCTGATAACAAGGGTTTTAAATTCATAACCGTGCCAGAAATACCCAGCGTGACAGCAACTATCGACAAGATCAACGCCCAGAATTTGTAATTCGTTATCGGCCAGATCTGTGTAATAGACATCTTCTGATGAACGACAGGAGCACTTTTAATGGATTTACGCTCCGTCTCACTTTTCTTTGGTTCATGTAAATACAAAACTGCGATAGGAAGAGCAATGAGTATTGGAAACAATGAAAATATCCAAAATACACTTTGCCAACCATAGCGCTCAACCAAAAAGCTTGATGCGGCTTGGTAGAACGACGTTGATAATCCTGCCGCGAATAGCGTGGCCGCAAGCGCAAGACCGCGTTGAGATGAAAACCAACTATTCACCACACGCGTGAACGTAACCGGCGTTGCCCCGGCACTGAAAAGCCCGAGACCTATCCAACAAAAATAGAACGCCCATAATGAATTGCCGAATAAACCAATGGCTGCAAAACACAGCGCAAAAATCGGCAAAGACAAAATTGCTATGCGACGGCCACCGTATCGGTCTGCCAGCATCCCTGCAAGCGGCAATGCTAAAGCACTGGCAATGGTAAAATAAAAATACCCCAATTGGATATTGCCACGCCCCCACTGATACTGACTATCAAGGGGAGCAATCACAGCCCCTAAAGTATTAAAGGGAATAACCGTGGCACCACAGGCAACGCCAAGAGCCGCCGCAGCCAATGGCTTCCAGCCTGCTTTCCACTCAGAATATTGAGCCGCCATACACCTCTCCTGCCCTGGTGGCAAAGCTATGCATTATCCATCATCACCAAGAATGCGGAACAGCTCCTGACGATTTATATGAGCCCCCGATACCACACACACAACTATGCCATCATAGTCTGGATCAGCCAAAGCGGCGGCCAAGGATGCAGCACCTGCACCCTCTGCAACTGTATAAGTTGCTCTCCAAATATAACGCAGGGCGTCCTCGACCTGCCCAGGAGACACCACCAGTGATCCTTTGGCAATTCGCCGTATAACCGGCCAGATATGTGGCAACACGCTGCCGCTGCCAATGCCATCAATAAAGCTCGGTTGATAGGTAACGCGGGTAATTTCGCCATTTTCCAAAGCTGCCGCAAATGGCGCCCCGGTTGTCGGCTCTACCGCATAAATTTCGACATCATCGCGCATGTCTCTGGCGACAGAGCCAATCGCGGATGCCAAGCAACCGCTACCATAGGGAATAATAATCCGCCCAGTCTCGGGCATATCTTCCATGATTTCGAGACCAATGGTGCCGTACCCCGCCACCACATCCGGGTCGCCAACCGGGTTAACGTAATGACCAGTTTCGTTTGGATGCCCTTGCTCCGTTATGGTGCGCCACCATTCCTCATATGGCACTCGAATGGGATGAGCCCCCAATGCGCGAATGGCCACAATTTTCGCTTCTGGCGCATGATCCGGCACAATAACGCGTACAGCGATGCTTTCATCCCGCGCGCACCAAGCAACACCTTGCGCAAAATTCCCAGCACTGGCCGTATAAAGCCCATTCTTTTTCACGTTACTTGGTAAGCGGCTGATCGCATTATAAGCGCCACGGAGCTTGAATGAACCACAGGGTTGAATATTATCTAGCTTCAAATAAATCTTGGCCGGAACCCGATCTTGTCTTAGGGATACGAGCGGCGACCGCATGGCCACGCCATGAATGTGCCGCGCGACGGCCTGGGCCTTAGCGGCGGATGGTACCTCTAAGTCAATCATGACGAACAACCACCCCTTCCTTCATGACAAAATTTGTGTTCCGAAGTAAAAGTATATCGGCCCGCGGGTCCCCCGGCACAGCAATCATATCTGCAAAAAAACCAGGCAAAATGCGACCACGCTCTTTCGCGATACCTAACAACGCATAGGCATTCGTTGTCATTGCCTGCAATACTTTCGTATCGGCGATCTTCGCGTCTTTCCAAGTATCAAGAAAATCAAGCATCAACCTGCCTCGATCTTTTCCCCCCAATGGATAAAGCACATCTGTACCAAAGGTCAACGTGACGCCGAGATCATCGGCAGCGCGCAATCTTTTGACTATGACCGCATGCCATTTCCGGGCTTGTTCCGTATTGCCTTGAAATATGACGTCGAGATGAGACAAAGGAAAATCAGTGGTTGATAAAACTACTCCGTTCTTTTTCATCAAGCGAAGCTGATCTTCAGACAGATTAAATCCATGCTCTATGGAATCGGCACCAGATTCGATGACATAATTTGCAGCAACACCGCCATCGGTATGAACCCCGACCTTAACACCAGCGGCGTGGGCCTCCTTAACGATGGCCTGCATTTCTTGCAACGAGTAATGATAGTTTTTTTGGTCCGCCACGACTTTGATGACCTGGGCACCATAATAAAGATTTTCGCGGACAGCTTTTAAAACCGCATCAAGACCATCAGCACTTAAATAGTCCTTTTCCCACATGGCCCCATATTCATGCGGGATAGGATGAGGCCGCCCCGACTGTCCGCCAAAAGGAGCAATCGGCTTACCCGCGTTTATAATCGTCGGGGCAACAAAGCGTCCTTCTGCAACTGCGCGCCTTAGATCAGAGAGAACATAATCTCCCTCACTGCCAACATCGCGTACCGTTGTAAACCCGGCATTCAAAACGGCACGCGCATTGTCTAACGCCATAAGCGCCCGATACGCATTGCTAACATGCTCATTCTTTTCAGGAATAGTCGACAGGCCCAAATGCGTGTGAGTATCAACCAAGCCAGGCAGTAACCAATGACCACGCAGATCAATAATCTGCGTGGTCTCGGCCTCGGGCGTTATATACCCGGCCCGAATATCCGACACCACTTTGCCACTGACGATAACGGTCACCTCTGACCGTGCAGATAAATCCGTTGGATCGACAACAGCACCTGCGTGGATATAGTATTCCGCCCCGTACGCGGGATAAATAGTAAGACCACAAGCGACAATCAGACCAATGACAAAAGATTTTACCTGCATCACACACCCCTGCTATTATTCATTCCCTTTATCTCAGACTATCACATACATTTAAAGCCTGTTCCAAGTCTGCCATAGTGTTATAATGAGCAGGAGATATCCGAACCCGGCAGCGATCTACATTATCCCCATATGTTTCCGATGTCCGTGATCCCGATGCGAAGCCAATACGAACACCAGCCGATTTAAATAAAGCGTCAACCTTTTGCTCGGCCGAATTTACCCAAAATGTGAGAGTCGGAGAATCATTTAGAGGCGGCGTGAAGATTTGAAATCCCATATCTTCCAAGTGAGTTCTGAGAAACTCTATATGAGCTTTGGAATGGGCATGGATGCGGTCCAGACCAATCGAATCTAAATATTTCAAAGCAGCTGACATCGCATACACTTGATCAAACGATGGACTCCCGTATTCAAATTTTTCTGCCGAAGCGGTCCAGCGTTTTCCCCATTCCGCTGACGTTGCCGCAATGGCAGTCCGCCAACCGAAGCGATCGGGATGAATTTTATCTAACAAGTCTTTCCGCACATAAAATGGGGCGACGCCCCATCCGGCCATAATCCATTTATAACCGCCACAACACAAAAAATCGATGTCTTCGGCAATAACATCAAGCTGTTGCGTTCCGACGATCTGGATCGCATCCACATATAAGTATCCACCTTTGGCATGGACCAAATCAGCGATTTTTTTGATATCAAACCGCAGCCCATTAATATTGGATACCCAGGGCAGCATGACAAGCCGGGTTTTGTGATCAATTTTTTCTGCGAACTTTTCAAGCGGCAAGCAGCCATTCTCGTGCTCGACCACGCGAAATTCAACACCCTTGGATTTTTCTAATTCTTTTCCCAACACAAATACATGCGGGTAGGAAAGATCACAGGACACGATATTATCGCCAGGCCTCAAGTCTAAAGACCGACTGACAATATTTTCACCTTCCGAGGTCGTATACAGCAACCCAATATTCTCAGGTTTTGCAGAAATTACTTTGGAAAATTGATTGCGAACCTCACCCAGCTTGTCGAACATGGCATAAATATCCGTCTCCTGACACATACGACTGTGCAGCCACGCGGTCATTTCTGCATAAATAGGCTTTGGCAAAGGCCCAATAAAAGCATTATCAAGATAGGTAATCGTGTTCGTAATTGGAAAATCGTCACGGGTTCCCAAATGCGTTTGACTTTTGTCCACGCTTTTTCCCTTTACACTTGTCTATCAAATTTTTCAGCTATACGTACCGCGTGCGCCAGCACCTTTGCCGCTCGGCAGACGCTCTGGCATTTCGGCCAATACATAGGCCATAACAGCCACCGCCGCTGTTGCCCGAGCAAGATGCACTGGCGACACCGATTCTGGCATATCAGAATCCGCATGATGGTAATGACTGTAAGGTTCGTTATTGCCTTGAAGGGTCAAACTCGGAATATCGCCCGCTTCACAGGCGGCATGAATATCTTCCGCAGTGCCAATGACGACCGGAGTTCGAGCCGGCATGACTCCTAAATTCTCGGTTAAAGACGCAATTTTAGCCACTGTCTGGATCGTTTCGTCGACCCCTGATACACAGAAATGCATGGGTGGCATAACACCACTATCCGATTCCAACATGGCAACGTGATTATGCAATTCGTGCTGATGGGCATCACGATATGCCTTGCCACCCGTGCCACCATTTTCTTCATTGGTGAATAACACCGTTCGGATGGTACGACGCGGGCGCAGCCCAAGCTGTTTCATTAACCGCAACGGTTCCCACACCACAATGGCTCCAGCACCATCATCTTGCGATGGAATACCGGCGTCCCACGAGTCATATTGGCAACCTAGAACGATGACCTCCTCGGGTTTTTCCCGGCCGACTATTTCGCCGACGACGTTGGCCGCAGCCACATCGCCAAGGCTTTTCGCGTCCATCTTAAGCTTAAGGCGAACAGGTTGACCCCGGCGATAGAGTCGTTCCAGCATCAAAGCATCTTCAGGGGACAAGGCGGCCGAAGGAATCTTCCGAACCCCATCCTTGTAAGTCATGGCGCCCGTATGGGCTTGGCGGGCATGGGGCGGATAAATACTGCGTAGCAAAACAGCGACAGCCCCCATTTGCGCCGCTTTCTCATGACCTGAGATGCGAAAGTGCCGCAGGTTGAGATAATTTTCCCACGATTCATTGTAATCATAGTGCTGCCATGTGGGGCTAAACACGACGATTTTACCTGCGACCGCACTCCCTGCCGCCTCCATTTCCTGAAACGAGGAAAACACCATGGCGTCGGCGGTGATCCCGTCCGGCGGTGTGCCGATACTATTGCCATAGCTTTTCATAGCAAGTCGGCGGGGCATGGGGTCAAGAAGTTCAACAAACTCCTCGCCCCTGACCCAGTTCGGCACCATAGCCGCTTCTCCACGCACATTGTCCAGGCCCTCGCGTCGCATTTCCTCAAGCGCCCATTCAATGCTCAGCTTTTGTCCCAAAGTGCCGTTCATGCGATGCCCGAAGCTGTCGCTCAGATAAGCCATCTTTTCCCAAGCGGCACCGTCGACCAAGGCGGCCCCGATCAAGGATGCCGCAGCACTCTTGTATGGAGTCAGATCTAATGCCGACTTTGTCGTAAGATCGAAAATCTGACGCACGATACCGTTGGGAAAAGTTTTCATCACATATACTCCAGGATTTTTAGGTCAGTCCGGCACTTAAAATTTCATACCGGCCTGAATCCCGAAGGAGCGAGGCCGCTGCCCCCAAATTGTTGCACGGTTTCCGACAAAACCCGCGATGTCGAAAGACCACCCGGCAACTTGTTTATTGGTCAGGTTGCTACCGAATACTTGCAGAGTATAGAGATCATCTGCAGAAGTCCAGGCAACCCGCGCTCCGATAATACCGTAAGCTTTTTGTGTATGCAGGCGGTTATTATCAGCGTCCAAGAAGACCTTACCGGTGTACTTCCAATCAAATTGGAACGATATTCCACCCATCTCTGGGCTGATCGGTAGATCATAACGCACCAAACCATTCAATGAATATTTGGGCAATTGAGCCGGCCGCTTCCCGTCAAAATAAAACGGCACACCTGTTTCATAATCGACGGCGCCGCTGGCTTGCGTTGGATCGGCATGAATTTTAGCGTCGGTCAGCGTGAAGCCGAGGGTCATCAACAGATTATCCACCGGCACGACCGATAGATCACCTTCCAACCCCACAACCTTGAGTGCGCCGACATTGACGAGTTCGTTCAAAGGTACCGGGCCGCTGCTATCCGTACCTGTCGCTTGAAAGTCCTTGTAGTCATTATAATACCCAGCGACATTGAATTGTGCCCGGCCATCCCAAAATTGAGATTTTAAGCCAATTTCATAAGCCGTCGCTTTTTCAGGATCCACCGTACGGAATTTCGTAACGGCAGGGAATGTACCACTTTTGAAGCCCGTGGAAAGACCTGCATAAACCATAATGTTATCTTGAGGCCGCCATTCTAATGCCAGCTTGCCGGTGGTAGCCGTATCACTTAATTCGGGGCGAAGCGGATTAGCCCCGGTTGGATCTGCGTCAAGATTGTATTTGGTGGCTTTCTTCGTTTCATCTGTATATCGCAGACCACCGACCAAAGTGACGGTCTCCGTGATCTCCAGATCTATTTGTCCGAATAGGGCCCAAGATTTTGTATCCACTTCAGTATAATCGCCACTGCCGAACGCTGGGAATTGGTTCAAGAATTCGCGTGTGTCGGAATAGTAATATGCGCCGGCGACCCACTTGGCCGCGCCTGTAGTGCCATTAAAACGGACTTCTTGTGAAAACTGCTTAGCATCGGTCGCACGATAGGTATCGAAGTTAATAAAACCAAACACCAGGACATTACTGGCGTCGCCATCAACGGCCCATTCGCGCTCAAGCTTGCGGTAGGACGTAATGGCCGTCATCGTAATGTCGTCACTCAGCGCCCAATCCAGCTGCCCACCAATACCCCATGAATCAATTGTATCCAAGGGCGGCGTATCAGTTGCAATACGCTTATCATCGTAAACAGGATCGATATAACCATTGATAGCCGCACATTCATGGGCCTCGACCCGTTCAATCGAACAGGGTGCAAATGTATTCGGGTCTAACAGACCGGTAAATCCATATCTTATGCCATTGGCTCGCTGCCGCATGCCGTCTGCCTTGAACAAGACAACAACATTTTCAGAAACATCGACTTCTACCTGTGCCCGGCCAGACAATACATTCGTATCCGAGAACCCAATCCCGGTGACGATATCTTTTTGCCAACCACTGTCATCATTGAATTTTGCCGAAACACGGGTACGAACGCGATCTGACAACGGTGCGTTTATAGCGCCCTCAAGAATGACTTGGTCGAACGAACCATACTGCGCTTTGGCATATCCCTCGAACTTATCGGTCGGCTTTTTGCTGATGAAATGAATAACGCCACCCGGTGTATTCCGACCAAAGTTGGTCCCTTGCGGCCCCCGCAGCACCTCGACCCGCTCTAGGTCAAAGATCTGGCCACGCTGTGCACTGGGAATACCCAAGTATACTTCGTCAATATAAACACTGACTGGCTGCTCATTGATATCGTTGGTTTCAGTCTGTACCCCTGCGCCGCGGATAAAATAGCCAGGAAACAAACCGTTTTCCCGCAGTTCTAACCCCGGCACGTGCTGCGCTAACTGTGAAGCGTCTTCTAAACCCAAACGTCCTATTTCCTGACCAGACAATGCCGTTACCGATATAGAAATATCCTGAACACTTTCTATCCGGCGGTTGGCTGTCACGAAGATTTCTTCAATATGTGATTTTGCCCCCTGAGTTTCTGCAGCTAAAACAGGGAATGTTAAACCACACATCGCAGCTGTGATGGCTGCGCTGCCCAACAGTGTTTTGGTCAATACTGTATTCTTAAAAGCTCGTTGAGCCATTTCACTCCCTTTCCTATGGCATATCATTATCCGCAACCTTAAGCTGCGTGATTTTTGCCGGATTGATTACATATTTCAGACGTATCAAATATGACGATAAAAGATTTGACAGCTTTCTAATGCTTATTCAAACTCAAAAAACTAGGATCTTTTTTGAAAATATTTCAATTTCTGAGGTCGTTTCTTATGTCTGTACGCTTAGGGCTTCGGCATTTGTCGATTATTGAGGCTATTTCACTGACAGAAAGCTTCTCCGAAGCTGCCGCAAGCGTGAATATTTCAAGCTCAGCATTCTCCCACCGCCTGAGGGAAGCCGAGCGTCGACTAGGCGTTCAATTGGCAAAAAAACGTGATGGCCGAACCTATTTAACCACAGCCGGCAACATCCTATTAACGGCAGCGCAAACTTGTTTACGGGAATTGGAACGAGCCGAAACCGAAATCAAACTGCTGGGGTTGCGAGATGTGGAATTCCTTAAAATCGGTGCATCTTCGTTATTCGGCTTCCAGGACTATGGTGCTTTTCTTACATTACTCGCCAAGGAGCAACCCGAAATCGAGGCCCTGTTCATTAGTTCGGTATCATCTGATCCGATCACAGCTTTGAAAAGTCGAGTCATTGATTTGGCCATCATGCCGTCTAAGATTGAACTGCCTGTTTTAGAAGCCACTCAAATATCAAGCGATGAGATGGTTGCGGCGCTCAGCGTGCACCACAGAAAAGCTCATCAACCATACTTAACTGCAAAAGACTTTATCAATGAAACCTATATAGGATTTAGCCCTGGCCGTGAACAGGGGAGAGAGTTTGAAAGCTTCTTTGAACCAGCAGGTATTTCGCCAGGCAAAGTCATATGCGCAGGTTCAACCGAAAATATGTTGATGCTGACCAAAACCGGCATGGGTATATCCATATTCGCCCGCGATGTAATTACGGCATTGACCGATTTAAAAGATATAAAATTACTGCCTTTGACAAAAACAGGTCTGCGATTTCACTGGTACGTAATTTCCCGCAAGCAAGATAGCGAATTATCTCCATCCAAGAAAATATTAGCGTTGTTGCAAAAAAAAGGTTGGCCAAAATCATCACTTAAGAAAAAAGGCCCATTACAACGAATTTCAAAACAATAATGTTTTAAGAACAATCTTTGATAGACTATTAAACCTGTTTACAATAGAACCATTGCAGTCTGAGCGCCGCGGACACCCTCATCAAGGTCGCAATGCGTGCTGATACGACCATGAAGGTCTGAATGGGCAAAAATTACACACTCAAATGATAGGGATCCTATTATATCTCAAAAATATCGAGAGCGAGAATCCCTATCTTCAAATCTACAAGAATTTTCCAAGTATGAAGTTTCTAACCATACTTAAGGAGTGACGACGTTAAAGTCTCCACTGAACCGATCTAACGCTCCAAAGAATGTTTTAACTAAATCGGCTTTTCCCGACACAATCTTAATTTTTTCAGCCTTTAATAGATCTTCAATCGTCGTTTGATTGGCTGCAATTAAATCAAGCACAGATCTATTCATCTCGACAATGGTCGTCGCTTGTTTATTTGCTCCCACTCTTGGAAATGCTACTGCTTGCGTAATATCAACGTGAACAGTTTCATTTCTATCTGGAAAAACAAACTCTATAACTGCCGGTTCATGCTTAAAGTTCTTAGGATTAAAACGAACCGCCAAAGAATCAAACAGAAGCAATGTAGGAACAGCCGGCATAAATTCTAAATTACTGGAAGACGCACCTTGGCTATCACGGGCCGTATCTTTTCTCAACTCCATCGCTGCAGTTAAATAGTAATTTCGCCAAGCGCCTGACTCAGTTTGAAAACCGATTTGTTCATAGCTTGCCGCTAACCAAGAACGTGCTGGCTGATTATCCGGATTTCCAAAAACAACATTATTGAAAACTGTGGCAGCCCACCGATAATCTCCCGCATTAAAAGCATTAATCGCTTTACGTAAGGTCTCTGTTTCGCCTCCCATAAATTCAACATATCGCTTTGCTTGTTCAACAGGAGGCAATGGATGGTAATTTGCAGGCACACCATCCCACCAACCAAAATAATGTTGGTAAACTGCCTTAGAATTATGATTCATAGTGCCATAATAGTCACGGACGCCAAAGTCAACCGTTGGAAAACTTGGTTCATCAAGTTCTTCCGCAATTTCATGCATCGTTTCACCATGATTGGCAAGGCGCAGCGTTTGATCATGGAGATAACGGTATAGATCGCGTTGATAAAGAAGCGTTCTTTCAACATTGTCTACACCCCAGGTTGGCCAGTGATGAGAAGCAAACAAGACATCAGATTTTGCGCCATATTCCACAAGCATATCATCTATCACTTTGCTCCAACGCAAAACATCACGCACTTTTGCCCCTCGTGGCGTTAGTGCATTATGAAAAGTCCGGGTGACCACTTCCGCACCGCCAAGTGCTCTAAATTGTGGAAGATAGAATACAAGCTCAGAAGGAGCTTCCGTATCTGATGCATCCAAGAATTCAAAATCGATACCGTCAATCTCAAGCAGTTCACCATTTGGACTGATTTCTTTTGTTGGTGCTATCAAGCTAATACTGCCCGCAGCCAATCGTTGGCCCAATCCCGTACCAATATGGCCTGCCCCGTCGAATGGTAAGTGCGAACCAACGTGAAAAACGACGCGGCGGTTCATATAAACTCCGGCCAGCAGATTTTCACTTACAGCTTCTGCCATAAAACCGTGCGGTGCAATAACTTCTACACCACGTTCTTTAATGTCATTTTCACTCACAACACCACGCGCACCCCCGAAATGATCGAGATGGGAATGAGTATATATAACCGCGGAAACCGGGCGCTCACCAAGATACTTATTCGCAAGTTTCAAACCAGCTGCAGCTGTTGCGGGCGTTGTCAACGGATCTACGACGATCCACCCCGTTTTCCCTTTTATGATCGTCATGACAGCAAGATCGTATCCCCGAAATTGCCAAATTCCTTCTGTTACTTTAAATAAACCATGATAGGAATTTAATTGTCCTTGACGCCACAAGGATGGATTAGCGGTAGAAGGAGCATTCTCTTTAATAAAATCATACCACCTAATATCCCAAGCAACGCTGCCGTCTGGATTCAGTATTTGTGGATCTTCAATCTGAGCAATCAGGCCACGTTTTGCATTTTCAAAATCTGTCTGATCCGCTAACGGCAAGCTGTCAAATACGGCTTTTTGAGCAACAACAGTTGCATCTGTTGCTATACCGACAGGCGGTTGTGGTAGAGATTCGATATCCTTAGCATTACCACTCGCAACCGTAAAAAATGTTAATAACGTTGCAATATGTAAGCTATATACTCGTACCATAACCTTAGTCTCCTTTTAACTTTGGAATAAACATGAAATTCCAAAAGATCTTTCGTCTTCAACCGTGAAGACTCTATGTTTTGTATTACCAAGAAAAAATTATTAGTGAATAGAATGCGATGGTCTTTAATCCCGTTTCATAGGATTTGTGTTATCATTATACGCTTCCCAAGCTTTATCTATCACATACGCACGAATAGCATCCGCCTGAATCTTTTTGATAGAGGATCCGAAACTCCGCATTCCTTGATCAACCAGTGCACCATCCAAAACGACATCAAACCAGTAATCATCGGCGAGTGTTCCGGAATACCGTAAATCAGGAATAGCGCCTCCACTTATCACACTATCTCCGTGGCACATGAAGCAGTAACGTGCATAAAGCTGTTTCCCTTCTTCGATAGTTGCGGAAGATGCCGTTTGCTCTGGAGGTTGCTGCATAGCAGGAAATTCATAAGTCGCTATGTCAATTTTGGCTGTCCCACCAATTTTAAAAACAAGAACCCGACCTTCAACTGGCCCAGGCTTCGGGCCTGAAACATACCCTCCCACCAGCGGCATCACTGAACCCCAAACAGCAGACACGGCAATATATTGTTCTCCATCGACCATATATGATATAGGACCCGAGACTATTCCTGTGCCGACGGGCATGGACCACAATAATTTTCCACTGTCTGCTGTATAGGCCGCAAAACTATCGTCCGCCCTGCCTTGAAAAACTAAATTACCAGCAGTTGCCAAAACACCGCCATTCCACATGCGGTCATACTGGACTTTCCATTCAGCTTTTTGCCTAATGGGATTCCAAGCAATCAATTCCCCTTTGATCATCGCTTTGAGTTCTTTTCGTTCGGCCTCACGCGACGGCAACTCACCTGCGGTCCAATCGATCATTGCATTGAAAGTGTTTGGATCAAACGCTGTATCTGTTTTATCCTGATATAGGAATGGTGCGTCTTGAGCAGGAATATAAACAAGCCCTGTTAAAGGACTAAACGCCATGGGATGCCAATTGTGCGCTCCAAATGGAGAGGGCTTTACCAAAGCTCGCCCATTGGGATATCTCCCTTCTGGATTCTCAACTGGGCGCCCTGTTTTAAGATCAATGTGCGAGGCCCAAGTGACGGGCACAAAATTTTCTGCAGAGATTAGTTTTCCTGTGATACGATCGATCACATAAAAGAAACCATTCTTAGGCGCCTGCATCAAAACTTTTCGCAAACTTCCAGCTATCTCGAGATCACTTAAAATGATGTGCTGTGTAGCCGTAAAATCCCAAGTCTCGCCTGGTGTTGTTTGATAATGCCAAACATAGTCGCCGCTATCAGGGCGCAGTGCGACGATAGAAGATAAATAAAGATTATCCCCACCACCTGGACTGCGGACCTTTTGATTCCAAGGCGAGCCGTTTCCAACGCCGATGTACAACAAATCAAGTTCCGGGTCATAGGCCATGGAATCCCAAACAGTTCCACCGCCCCCATATTTCCACCACTCGCCTTTCCAGGTCTCCGCCGCCGCTTTCATGGCTTGATTTTCGAAACCGTCAGCCGGATTGCCTGGAACAGTATAAAAACGCCAGGCTAAACTACCATCATCAGCGTTATAGGCAGACACATATCCGCGAACACCATACTCCCCCCCACCGTTACCAATAATAACCTTCCCTTTGACGACGCGTGGAGCACCGGTAATCGTATAGGGCTGTTCTATATCTGCTGTCTGGACGGACCAAATTGGTTTACCCGTTTCAGCGTTTAGGGCAATAAGTCGACCGTCTATCGTACCCAGATAGACCTTGTTATCATAGATCGCCACACCCCGATTGACGACATCACAACACGCATGTGCCGCCTTTTCTGGCTTTACTTCAGGGTCATAAAACCATTTGCGATCCCCGGTCTTGGCATCCAAAGCATATAATTTGCTCCAAGACGCCGTGACATACATCGTACCGTCAATAACAATTGGCGTTGCTTCAATCCCACGATATGTTTCAAGCTTAGTCTCCCACGCCAATCCAAGAGAGCTAATATTTTTGTCGTTAATTTTATTAAGTGGACTGAAGCGTTGTTCATCGTAAGTGCGACCATGCGTTAACCAATTAGCATGATCGCGATCTGCGTTTATCAGCGTCACATCGTTAACGCGGGCCGCGCCGTTCACCTTATCCTGCTGTGTTTCCGGCGAAGAAATATGGCCTTTTGGATCTCCATCACAGGCCGTCACCAACAAAAAAGCTGTCGTGACCAGTAGACTATGAAGAGTATTATATCTCACAAGCCTTCCTCACTCATAATAATGATGATGATGCAGAACCAAATATAACATTCTTTCTAGAAACGAACCCGCCCTTGAATGGCAATCGTTAGAGGCCGCTCAAGATGTTTGTAGTAAGAGCCGGGGAAAAGCGGTGTGTCATTGCCCCAGTTGTATGTCTTTTTATTGGTTAGATTTTTACCCAAAACGGCAACTTCCCAACCTTGTGTAACATTTGCCAACCCGATCCGGGCATCAACTTTAGCATATGCATCGTGAATGAAATACGGATCAACGTCATTTGCGATAACGTTCTTATCAGTAAAGTTCACATCTAAATTCGCCAGAATTTCGTAATCACTGGATATCGGCTTGACATAAGCAACATTCAGATTCCCGGACCATTTCGGAGAGAATTGAGTAGGCTTGCCTGCCAAATCTTGCGAACCACCAACGCATCCTTGCGCCACTGTTTGCCCAAAATAGCACTGGGCCCCCGGGAAAGCGTCATATTTGGAGTCAAGATAAGCCACGGTTAAGCCCAAAGTAAGATCTGGATTAACGCGCCAACGTCCGTCAACCTCCACACCTTTGGATGTTACTTTTGCAGCATTTCCAACTGTGAATCCTATAGCTCCATCAAACGCGCTGACTTGAAGGTTTTTATACGTGCTATAGAACGCGGCAATGTTCAACGTGGCCGCACCTCCCAGTAAATCTAACTTTGTTCCCAATTCATAACTTGTTGCTTTTTCATCATCATATTCAAAGACTGAAATGTTTGCGGTGGTTGCGGCATGATCATACCCCCCGGCTTTAAAACCGGTTTTGACGCTACCATAAATCAGCGTGCCATCATCTGGTCGCCATTCGATTGTCGCCGATGGATTAAAATTCGACGTTTTCCGACTTGCGTCAAAAAAATGGGGCTCAGAATTCAAAGCCGCTTTGAAAAACGGCTCTAAAGCAGCATTTGGGTTGCGCGTGTAAATATCTGTAATCTGAACGTCTTGGACGTTGCTCTTGGTTTCTTCTGTATACCGTGCGCCAAGGATAAACGTGAATTGATCGGTTATATCATATGATAACTGCGCAAAAACCGCCCAAGCCTCGGAATCTTGGTCATTGTCAATGGCTCTTGTACCGGATACCTGCCCTCGCAAAGCAGCATTGACATGCCAGTCATTTAAAGTTTGCAGATTCGTCGTTTCATAATATGCGCCAATGATATATTGAAGTGGGCTCGAATGCGTCGATGTCAGTCTCAATTCCTGAGAAATAACATCGAACTCTTCTTTTTGATCAACATTCAACAGATCTTTGTCAGTGTAGTCTGCATCAAGCACTGCGGTATCATCATATTTTACATAGGATGTGACGCTGGTGATCGTGTGATCTTGAATATCCCAATTAACTGTTAGCCCCATCGAATGAAACTTAAATTTTTCAAACTCATCATTACCTAAGCCGGATCGTGTAATGGCTGAAGCACGGGTTCTATTTAAAGTGCAATCTTCAATGGGCCCTGCAAAATTTACATAAGCAGGTGTACAAAACGAAGGTTGCATATTGCGACCATAGATGTCCATTTCACCATACTGGAATCGAATAATTGCCTCAAGGTTATCAGCAATATCCCAAACTGCCGTTACACGTGTCGCAATTTCCTCTCGAGACGGTTGATCTTTATCAAGAACAACATTCTTTATATATCCACCAAGGTCGCGATAACGGGCCGCTACACGCACACGAAATTTATCTGAAATCGGGCCAGAAACCGCGCCAGATATTTCGATTTCATTATCGATAAATTCATAACGCCCATCAACATATCCGGAGAAGTCATATGTGGCACTACGGCTCGCAATATTTAAAGCGCCGCCGATCGTATTCTTACCAAACAAAATCCCTTGCGGACCTTTCAGAATCTCCACGCGCTCCAAATCGAACATCATTGCACGTGTGATGCGACCCCGACCATAATAAACATCATCCATAAAAATACCGACCGATTGCTCAAAGCCTTGATTAACGCCTGAGCCGATGCCTCGGATGAACAAACCGTCTCCGATCGTATTTTCACCAACATGAACGTTAGGAATTGAGACTGTCAGGTCTTCAAAATTTTGAACACCATACTGCTCCAATTTGTCACCGGTTACGACACTAACAGCAACAGATACATCTTGAAGAGATTGTTCGCGCTTTTGCGATGTCACAACAATCTCTTCCAATAGAGCAGACTGTGCCGATGCCGCCCCCCCGGGGATAAGTCCAATTGGAACAAGGCCAATTGGAACAAGGACAGTCGTCAAAATCAGCCGCGCGCGGAACTGTTGCCTGGAATCGGTCATCTATAGATACCTCCCTTAATAAGCATATACGCTATTATGTTTAGCCCTCCCATGGGCCTTATCCCTCAAGGTATCAAGATGCTTGCAACACTCAAATTTTTTATTATTATTTCAAATATCACTCAAACTTATATAGATGGACTGCCAATCCACCATTAAACGGCTTATTTAGGGTAAATCATAACAATAGAAAGAAAATCTGATGGACATCAGAACATTTGATCTAAATCTATTAAAAGTAGTTAGCGCCATTTATAGATATGGGACCATATCAAAAGCGGCTGAAAAATTACATGTAACGCAGCCCGCTGTTAGCAATTCCCTATCTCGACTGCGCGAGTTAACAAATGACCCGATTTTTATCCGAGGCAACAATGAACAGGTTCCAACTGAGTTCGGAAAATCATTGATCGAACTCAGCCAAAATGTTCTCACCCAAGTCCAATCTCGCTTGGAAACACGATCTACATTCGAACCAACAACATCAAATCGCACATTCCGCATTGCAATTGATGATTATTTAGAAGCAGTATTATTACCCTATTTCTTAGAAATAATTTCTCCCTATCTAGATAATATTAGTTTGCGCTTCTCCCCAATTAAAACACTAGAACTCGCGCGCACTATGGAAGCAGACGGTATAGACCTCAGTATCTGTGGATGGATTGATAAAGATCATTCTTATAAACGTGTTCTGTTTGAAGAAATATTATCGGATTCAGTGTGCATAGCGATACCGGCATCAAATCCTTATGCTAAGAAAAAAACGTTGTCTCACGAAGATTTTATGAAATTGAAATTTGTCATTATGCGCCCAGAGTTTTCTGACTATCAAATACCAGAACTTTTACTGAGAAAAATGGGCATTCATCGTGAATCGACGATCCAAGTCGCAAGAGCAACATCTTTAGCTCCCGTTGCCGCCGCTTCCGGTAGCGCAATAACGGCACCAAAGCTGCTGTTTTACGACAACATAAAATACCATAATATGAAAATTTTTAATATGCCATTTGAATTCCCAAATATTAAAATCGTTATGGGTTACCATGTCAGAGATGCGAAAAGCCCTGCCATCATGTGGCTACGGGAAAAGTTTCATGAAGCCGCTACAAATATGAAAACCAAATCAAGCAAAAAGTAGTAATTATTTTAGCTATACCCTTGAGAACGATGACAAGCGATAGCTGGAAATCTTATACTTTCTGAGTCAACCCACAATCCATAGATCGCTGAAATCATTGACATTAATTATTTTAAGATCATATAATTAAACCAACTAATTTTTGAAAATTCCTAAATTATGAAAAATCGTGATTGATGGAGGAATAGCTTGAATACAACCAGCTCGCATTCAACCATTCTCGCAGAATTTTCAGAAGCATTAAATGAAACTTCCTCCAATGAGGAAGCGTTCGATATCAAACAACAAAAGCCCTGTCATGAATACTTTGGATAGATAAACTTCATCAACATTGACCGCAACCGGCGGATCAAAGTTGGATGCAAATTCGCTTTGGCCGATACCACGAATATTGAAAGATACGATATCGGTCGCATAATTGACTTGAATATTAGGAATGGAAGCGCCGACTTCGGCAACAGTGGTGACACCTTTCGCAGCCAAAGCTTCACTGGTCAGAACAGAAATTGCGATCCCGACATCTTGTAATGATTGTTCTCGTTTTTGCGCGGTCACAACGATTTCTGTGATTCCACCTAACCCTTCCTGCGCCATAAGTGGTGCAGTCCATACGCTTAACGCCAGTGGCGAAAGCGATATCAATAAATTTTTCTTCCAAGACCATGACCCGAACATGACCGCTCTCCTCCGTTGAAATTTTATTGCTCACGATATTATTGCCTTTAATCAGGCTTTTAGGTCGAACGTCCTAGAAACGATTTATACGGGCAGACGCTCACGACTGTCATGTCCCCGTTTTATGGTATCTGGTGGGATAAGCCGCATTCACAGCACCTGCCTGGACGCACGCAAATCAATCTGCGGCCAAGCTTGGCTAATATTGCGATTAAGTTTTACCAATACTTGCTTTGCAACCGAACTTACCGCACAAAATTTGGTGACTGATTGGGCGAATATAAAAATACATCTATGTATGTTTTTTTATTGCAAGTCGTAAAAGTGATATAAAAATAGCATCTCGGAAATGATAAAT
>JBBCIP010000245.1:0-5795 GCA_037189785.1 Alphaproteobacteria bacterium | reverse complement strand
GCTCTGGCATCAATTTTTTCGGCCATGGCTTTGAGATAAGCGGCGCGCTCCGCATGCGACAAGCGCGGCCACGGCCCAGTGTCGAAGGCGCGGCGCGCGGCGTCGACGGCTTTATTGATATCGGTCGTATTGGCCTCGCCGACCTGCATATATAAATCTTCTGTCGCGGGAGCGATGACATGAATAAGCTTACCACTCGATGGCTCAACCCATTGCCCGTCGATAAAAAGCTTCCGGGGATTTTTGAGAGGGATCCGTGAAGTATCGATCGTCATCGCAATTTCTTTCTTAGGGCTTAGGAGTCATAGTTATTGAGGTTTCACCGGCAAAACACGCGTGAGGAAGCTGAGAACACCTTGATTAAAAGCGTCGTTCCGGTCGCCAGCCACCATATGCCCCGCACCTTCCACATCATAAAGTTCGAGATTGGGCATGGCAGACTTTAGCTCGGTAATTCCCTGCTCGTTCACGACGTCACTATTTAAACCACGGACCAACAGGATCGGGACGTCTTGAACTTTTTTCAGACCGTCGACTGTAGTTTTAAACTCACCCACATCATCGTCAAGCTTGCGCCCCAAGATTAACGGATCCCAATGCCAATAATAGCGGCCATCATCACGAAGCCGCAGATTTTTATCCAAACCACGATGGTCTGAATAGCGTGGTCTGTTGGGGTTATAGGCGGCGATCGCATCCGCGGCTTCATCGTAGTTTGCAAATCCATTTGGATTGGCTTGCATGAAATCACGAATTTTCTGGACACCGACCGGATCGGGATTAGGCACGATATCAACGAGAATGACCGCAGCCGGTCGCTCCCCTTCGGTCAAAGCCCACATCGATGTGGCCCCACCCAAGGAAGCCCCGACATAAGCCACAGGCACACCGCTTGGCACCAATTCGGCAATCACCGTTTTCAAATCGAGCGCGCGAAACGGGAGCGAATAATCACCGGTTTTCGACCAGTCGCTGTCACCATGACCGCGCGCATCGTAATTGATGACGTAATACCCGGCATCAACCAAAGCTTTCATGGCACCTGACCAAGAAAATCGGGTTTGCCCACCGCCGTGCATTAAAATGACAGCCGGAGCCCCAAGCATTCCACCGACGTCTCCCCGCAACACAACCCCATCGGTGGTTGTCACTGAGAAATGTTTGAACTGTTCGGTGCGCGACATCACAAACGCTCGATGATAATCGCTGGTGCCATGCCGCCAGCCGTGCACATGGTCGCAAGACCGACATTGGCATCGCGCCGTTCAAGCTCGTCCAACAACGTATTGATCATCATCACACCGGTCGCGCCGATCGGATGTCCCATGGCGATCGACCCGCCGTTGACATTGACCTTATCAGCGTCGATACCAAAATCACGCATGAATTTTAACGGCACCACGGCAAAGGCTTCGTTCACTTCAAAAAGATCAATGTCTTTTATAGACATACCGGCCTGAGCCAGGGCTTTCTTGGCCGCTGGAACCGGGCCGTTTAGCATCAGGGTCGGATCGTCACCGGCCGTCGACATTGCACGAATGCGCGCCCGTGGTTTTAAGCCGTGAGCTTTGGCATATTGCGGCGACGCCAGGATCATCCCACCAGCACCATCGACAATACCCGAACTTGTTCCAGCCGTATGGAGGTAATTGATCTTTAGATCTGGATAGACCTGCCGGATCAATGACCCATATGTGTTGCCCTGATCATCAATCGGTCGATCAAGAAATGTTTCAAACGCTGGTTTCAAGTTCGCCAAGGTTTCCAGAGTCGTTTGCGGGCGTGGGTATTCATCTTTTTCTAGAAGAATTTGACCTTCACTATTTTTTACAGCGATCAGGCTGCGATTAAATCGCCCATCTTGAACGGCACGCGCTGTGCGTTGCTGGCTTTCATAGGCCAAGGTATCCAAATCCTCGCGGGTTATACCTTCGATCGTCGCAATCATATCCGCACAAAGCCCCTGATGGGGTTGCGGCACCCGCTTGCGAAGCTCAAGATTGCCGGAATCCAGCATAAACTCCCGCTTCAATGTGGAATTATGCGACATTGATTCGATGCCGCAGGCAAACACCAGATCCTGCACCCCGGCCAGGATCCCCATCGCCCCCAAACTGACGGCAGTGATGCCGGATCCACAATAACGATCCAAGGTGACACCCGGCGCCGCATAGTCAAACCCGGCGTCCAAAGCCGCCGACCGTGCGATACACAAACCTTGCTTTCCAAATTGCGTGTTACAGCCGGCGATGACATCATCCACGTCTTTGGTATCGATACCATTGCGTTCCGCCAAGGCAGATAGGACCGTAGACAGGATCCGTTGCGGATGAACGCCCGCTAAAGCACCCTTATCAATTTTGCCAATGCCGCGCGGTGTTCTGGCCGCATCAATAATCCACGCTTCTTGCATTTTCTTCTCCACCAAACGGTTCAAATAGTGGCCTATAGTTTCCTGAACTAAAGCACAAAACCGGCGATTTTATCCTTGTGGTCGTGTGAACTTCCGAACAATACCTGGTTCAACTTTGCCCGTTTTAGGAACAAATGACACGGATGCTCCCAGGTAAATCCGATGCCGCCATGTAGCTGCACGGCATCACCGGATAAACCGCTATAAATGTCGCAACTATAGTATTTTGCGGCACTCGCACTCGAGAGATAGTCAGCCTCGCCAGTCGCCACTGCAGACACCGCATTTCTTGACAAAGCAATTGCCGCTTCTTGCAACACCTTCCACGAGGCACACCGATGCTTCAACGCTTGGAACGATCCAATCGGTCTTCCGAATTGTTCGCGCACCTTTAGATAGTCGACCGTCATATCCAAAACATATTGCATGCCGCCCACAGCGTCGCTCGCCAAGGCTATATAGGCATGTCCTTGCAAGCGCTGCCAATCGGCATCAGACAAATGCACGATGTCTTGGTCCGTGATGGCCACATTATCAAACCGTATGGTTGCAATATTGCGGCTGAGGTCTTGGATGATTTGTGGTTCAATCGTTGTACCGCTGCTATTCTTCGATAAAAATGCAACAGCTCTACGATCACCGGCTGAGATCACCGGCACACATAGCAGATCTGCCTGATCAACAAAGGGAACATCGCATACCAGTCCCGTGATCCGCAATTCAGCATCGACGAACGGAAGCACGGCGTCATCCGGAGGAAGAACAGTCGCAATCTTTAATTTGCCCAATGCTATGTCATGTAACCAACGCTTTTTTTGCGGCTCCGTTCCACCCATGTTAATGGTGTCCGCAGCCAACATGGTTTGGAGAATTGGCAAAGGCGATAAGGATCGACCCAATTCTTCGTAAAGAACGGCCAATTCGTTCAACCCTAATCCCAAACCATCATATTGTTCATCGATAATCAGACCAAACCAGCCCAATTCGGCGATTTGATCCCACAGCGCACCATCTGTCGATCCGCTATGATCTTCGGGCTGATCCAAAAGCTTCTTGGGATCGCTCGCTTCCTCCAGAAATTGGCGAATGCTATCACGCAATTCACCGTGATCTATCGCGGAACTAGTCATTACTGACTCCCTTTACGAGCGTTTGATTACCATGTCCCCACAAAGCCCGACTAATGTCGAGGGCGGAACCGATAACGCCACCAGCTTCCGACTGAAGCGCGCGCAGTCTATATGTCCAGAAATGTAAGGCATGTTCATTGGTAACACCCATGCCACCATTAAATTGGTGCAAATCAAAAAGTATTTTTTTAACGCTCTGTTGTGCATAGCACGCAGCCATGGATGCATCACTTGGCAGCCCGCTCCATGCGGCACGGAGGGTCAAGTAATAAATGCTTTGCGCAATTTGATAACATTCAACCAGCCGATGTTGTACTGATTGAAAGGTCCCGACTGGACGCCCAAAAACTTGGCGTTCTTTGACGTAATCGACGCTGAATGCCACCGCCGCCTGTACTGCACCGGCAAATTCAGACGCCAAAGCCAAGCGGGAATAATGGATAAATTTGTCACCTAGTCCGGTCAATTTTTGCGCATTTCTTAAATCCGGTACGGTTTTAAAACGCCCATAGGGATAAGCATAAATGCTTTTAACCGCCTCCACATCACCGTCTTTTATGGGCAATACATAAACATCCGCGCCATCCCGGATCAACGCCGTTTTGGCAATGGATAGATTACGATGTGCGCTCTTGATCTGCGTCCAGTCGATCAAAGCAATCGGTCCTTGCGGACGATCACCGGGGACAAGTGGAACCGCAACCAAGGCGGTCGACGCCGCTTCAATACAGGCCGGTGTACGCCCGGTTTCGATCACAATCAAAGCCGCTTCGACCAGACTAAGTTCCTTGGCCGCATCCAAAAATCCACCTTGGTCTAAGATCGACTGTAATTGCTCATCATAATAATAAAAATTCAATCGCTCTGATTGGGGCAGTTCCATATGTTCATCGACAATTGATTGAACCGCTGCCACCAGCGCTGCTTGATCTTCATTTAAAGAATAATCCATACTCTTATTTCCTAGGCAGCCCTAGACCTCTTTGTGCGATCAAATCCAATTGAATTTCATTCGTGCCGCCGGTGATGCCAGCCGGCACGTTGATCCTGTAATAATCCTCAAGCAATATATTTCCACCCGCCAAACAATCAGGAACGAATTCAACCAAGAAATCCATCAAATTGACAACAGCATGGAGCGACGCCACACGCGAAAGATTACCATCCATTGTAGGAGCGACGCGTTTGACACGCTGATCCACAACCAAATAGGTCAAAACACGGGCGGCTTCAAATTCGGCCGCGATCATTCCAGCCCGCGATTGAACGATAGGATCGTCAAATCGGCCCTCGGCTTTAAGCTGATCAACCGCCATGCCCAAAGTTTCGAGCCCGACATGATAGCGCGGCACACCAACCCGTTCATAAGACAAAGCATGTGAGATGATTTCCCACGCCTGTCCTTCTTCTCCAACCCGGGCCGATACCGGAACTTTGACATCGGTGAAGAACACTTCGTTTAAGTGACCATCTTTAATCAAGCCAGGGAAAGACGTGACCGAAATTCCCGGCGTCGTCATCGGCACCAAAAAAATTGATATTTCTTTACGAGACGGTCCCGTGCGCGCCAGCAGAAAACACCAATCAGCCAAGCGCGCGTAAGAGGTCCAGATTTTAGACCCGTTGACAATGTAATGATCACCCTGGCGTTCGGCCCGGGTCCGTAAAGCCGCCAAATCCGTCCCTGCGTTGGGTTCAGAAAAGCCTTGGCACCAAATCACCTTGCCGCTTGAAATGCCTTTTAAATGCTGCTCTTTTTGTTCCGGGCTCCCGTATTTCATCAAGGTCGGCCCGATCCAGTTCACATTCATATATTGCGGGCCTCGCGGCTCGCCGGCAGCTTTCATTTCTTCGCCAAGGATGAAATGCTCCCAATCGTCCCCAGCATGTCCGCCGTATTCTACCGGCCAATGCGGCACCAAAAGTCCACGTTCGGCCAATTGTGCGCAAAACTGCCGCGAAAACTCAATCTGCAAGTCAGACGCATAGCTTTCTGGAACATATTTCTCATCCCAGTCATCAGGAAGCAGTTCTTCCAACGCATCTTTCACACGCTGACGATAACCTTGCTGCGCCTGTGTCCACCCAAATTCCATCGACGTCTGTCCTTTCTCGTCTTCTACTTTTATTGTTTATACGTCTACGGCTATCATTTTGGCTCACGTGGCAAATCCAGCGCACGTTCAGCAATGATATTGCGCTGAATTTCGCTGCTGCCGCCGGAAATCGTCCAAGCCCATGAATATAAATAG
>JBBCIP010000244.1:0-4881 GCA_037189785.1 Alphaproteobacteria bacterium | reverse complement strand
CAAGGCGTTTGATGCCGGGCATGGAGGCAATGCTGTTGTCACCGCCGTTTTCACGCACGAACAGCGGCCAAATCAGATCAGAGGCCGTAAGCGTATTCTCGCTGACCAAAGCCCGGATCCAGCTGGCCTGCCGCAACCGTCTTGGTCGGTTTGCGGGGTAGGGGGCGGAAACAAAAGAATTGGCCATGGTCGTGGTCCTTATCGTAGCAAAGTAGAACGTTAAACTATAACGGGCTTCACCGTTCGCTATCGCGTCGTCCCATCAGGAACGGTTGTATATCTTTCATCAAGCCAGTTAAAAACTGGCAAACGGCATCGACCCGGGCGACATGGCGTAAGTCTTCATGCACCACTAGCCAAAGATCCCGCGTCACTTCGACCGATTGCGACAAGATCGGTTTCAGCCGCGGCTCGTTTTCCGCCATGAACGCATGCAGCAAGGCAATGCCGACGCCTTCGATACAGGCATTGTACTGCGCCATCATGTTCGAGCTGCGGAACACGAAATTCGGTTCCTTAACCAAGGTGTCGATGAGCCGAAGTTCAGGCATTTGCAACAGATCGTCGATGTACCCGATGAAGGCATGTCCGGTCAAATCTTCCGCGCGCTGTATCGGCTTTGCGTTTTTGAGATAACTCGGCGCGGCGTAAAGACGGAGCGAGTAACTGCCCAATTTCCAGGCGATCAAGCGTCCCGAGTCCGGGCGCGACAAGGCAATGGCGATATCGGCTTCGCGCTTGGATAAGCTCAGTCGGCGGGTTTCCGCAATCAACTCCAACTCGATCCCGGGATGCATCTGACGGAATGCGGGCAGATGGCGAGCGACCACTTGCGAGCCGACGGCTTCGGTCGTCGCCAACCGCACGGTGCCAGTCAGTTGGGCATCTTTCCCGGCGATATCCTTGATGACGGCGATCGATTGGGCTTCGACGATTTCGGCATAGGGCAACAGCCGCAGACCGGCTTCGGTCAATTGGTAACCTTGGGGCGACTTATCAAACAGCCGGGCACCGACCCCATCCTCAAGCGCGCTGATCCGCCGCGACACGGTGGTGTGATCCACATGGAGCCGCTGTGCCGCCGATACCAAACGGCCTTTACGGGCAAGCTCCAAGAAAAAGCGCAAATCATCCCAGTTAAACATCACATGATCCTACGATGGTTCTACGGTCGGGGGTTCTACGGTCGGGTTACCGTTGCGCGAGTGTGGAGTGTATTCATACCCAGTGTCATGCCAGCCAAAGGGGGGAGACGGCTTGTTATTGGGTTGCGACTTCACGGAGAATGGTCGCCACTTGATCCGGCACCGATACCTGCGGCACGTGCCCCGCGGCCAGCGTAAACACCTCCCGACACGGTTGTTCGGCTTGCATCTGCCGCTGCATGGCGATGGTGATGGCGCGGTCTTCGGTGCATTCCACATAAATCCGTGGGACGCGGCCGTAATTCGTCTCGGTCAAAGTGACGGGGGTGACAAACGGGGCAATGGCCTGGGGTTGGACCCGGGCCGCAGCCCAATCCTTGTCGGAGTCGAGGCAGCCGGCATAAACCGCTTCCCGCAATCCTTCCTCGGCCATGACGACGGCGGGCAAGCCATCGACTTTTTTGGAATGCCGGGCGGCTTCGCTGCCCTGGTCTTCCTTCATGCGCTTGCTCATGGCGATCCCGCTCGGGAGCAAATAAGCCGCGAGATAGACCAAGGCCTTGACCTTCTCCGGCCGCCGTTCCGCCACTTCCGAGATGATCGCCCCGGACATGCTATGGCCGACCAATACGGCGGGTTTTTCTAAATTATCAACAATATCAATTATATAGTCTGCATATCGGGCGAGGGTGACGTGGTCCAGCGGCAATGGATTATCGCCATGGCCGGGTAAATCCGGGGCGATGACCTCGGCGCCGAGGCCTTTAAGGTGGGGAATCAAGCGATCCCACGACCACCCCCCATGCCAGGCGCCATGAACAAGGATAATCGGTGATACGGTCATGTCTTTATGCCCCCTTGGTCTTTCAGCCCTCTGGATCGGTCCATTTGCTTTGTTCTGTGCAAATTCGCAGACCGCATGGGAATCATTTTGACATGACCTTGCGTTTTTGTCTTCTTATAAAGGAGACCGGGTGATGGGAAATCCACAAACAAATGCCCCATCAAAGCATTCCTGTTTCATTTTAGGCACCAGTGAGGTCCGCGCTATGACGTATGAACTCCACCATATTATCGGCGGCAAGAAGGTCGAAGGCCAAAGTGGCCGGTTCGGCGATGTGTACAATCCGACCACCGGCGAGGTTCAAGGCAAGGTCGCGCTGGCGACCCAGGCTGAAGTCGAAAATGCCATTGCCACCGCCCAAGCCATGTTCCCGGAATGGTCGGCGACATCGGTCGTGGCGCGCGGACGGATTATCCAGAACTTCCTCAATCTTCTGTACAAGAATATCGACGAGCTGGCTGAGCTGGTGTCCCGTGAACACGGAAAAGTCATCACCGATGCCAAGGGCTCGGTCCAACGCGGCATCGAAGTCGTCGAATTTGCCTGCGGCATTCCGAACCTTTTGAAGGGCGAATATTCCGACAACGTCAGCAAGGGCATTGATATTTATTCGATGCGGAAGCCGCTTGGTGTTTGTGCCGGTATCACCCCGTTCAATTTCCCAGCCATGATCCCGCTGTGGATGGCGCCGATGGCGATTGCTTGCGGCAACACCTTTGTGTTGAAACCGTCCGAACGGGACCCGTCCTGCCCGATGCGCATTGCGGAAATTTTCAAAGAAGCCGGTTTGCCGGATGGCGTGTTGAACGTCATCAATGGCGACAAGGTGGCGGTTGATACCATTCTGCATGATCCGCGCGTCAAGGCGGTGAGCTTCGTCGGCTCGACCCCGATTGCCCGTTATGTGTATGCAACCGGCACCGCCAACGGCAAACGCGTTCAAGCCATGGGCGGCGCGAAAAACCATATGATTATTTTGCCGGATGCCGATCTTGAAACCGTTGCCGACGCTTTGGTCGGTGCCGCTTACGGATCTGCCGGCGAACGCTGCATGGCGATTTCTGTCGGTGTCACCACCGACGACAAAGTGGCCGACAAATTGGTCGCGATGATGAAGCCGCGTGTGGAAAGTTTGAAAGTCGGTCCATCTTTGGACCCGACTTCGGAAATGGGCCCGCTGGTGACGCGCGAGCATTTGAGCAAAGTCAAAGGTTACATCGACCTTGGTGTTCAAGAAGGCGCCGAACTTGTGGTCGATGGTCGCGATCTGAAACTGCAAGGCTATGAGAACGGCTTCTTCATGGGCGGCTGCTTGTTCGATAAAGTCAGCCCGAACCATCGTGCGTATAAAGAAGAAATTTTCGGCCCGACGCTGCAAATCGTGCGCGCCAAAGATATCGACGAAGCGTTCGAATTGCCGACCGTTCATGAATACGGTAACGGCACCTCGATCTTCACGCAAAATGGTCATGCCGCCCGCACTTACGCTGATCGCGTTGAAGTCGGTATGGTCGGCATCAACATTCCGATCCCTGTGCCGCTTGCGTTCCACACCTTTGGTGGTTGGAAAAATTCGGCCTTCGGTGACCACAACACCATGGGACTGCAAGCTGTGCATTTCTACACCAAGATCAAAACCGTCACCACGCGCTGGCCGACGGTGCGGCCGGGTGCTGAATTTGCAATGCCAACCTTGAAGTAAGCAACAGGAGTCCTCGGGCATGGATTTTGAACTGACTGAGGACCAGCGGGCGTTCCAGGAAACGGCGCGGCAATTTTCGGAAGAACATTTCGCGCCGAATGCTGAACACTGGGATGCCGACAGCGTCTTCCCGGTAGAGCAACTCCGCAAAGCCGCCGAACTTGGCTTCGCCGGTATTTATGTTGGAGATGATGTCGGTGGCACAGGCCTTGGCCGCCTGGATGCCGCCATCATCTTTGAAGAATTGGCTGCGGGTTGTACCTCGACCTCGGCCTATATCTCGATCCACAACATGGCGTCTTGGATGATCGACCGTTTCGGCAACGACGATCAACGGCAACGCTTTTTGCCGAAGCTGACGACGATGGAGCATTTCGCAAGCTATTGCTTGACCGAACCCAACGCCGGATCGGATGCGGCGGCGGTGCGCACAAAAGCTGTGTTGGATGGCGACCATTATGTCATCAATGGCTCGAAAGCGTTTATCTCGGGCGGTGGTGTTTCCGATATTTATGTGGTCATGATCCGTACCAGTGATGACGGGGCCAAAGGTATCTCGACCTTTGTTATTGAAAAAGACACGCCGGGTTTGTCGTTCGGCGCGCAGGAAAAAAAGATGGGCTGGAAATCGCAGCCCACATCTGCGGTCAATTTCGATAATTGTCGCGTGCCGGTCGCCAATCGTCTTGGCAAGGAAGGCGACGGCTTCAAGATCGCCATGATGGGTCTGGATGGCGGGCGCTTGAATATCGGGGCCTGTTCTTTGGGGGCAGCCCGTCGGTGTTTGGACGAGGCCCGGACCTATATCCAAGATCGCAAACAATTCGGGAAACCCTTGGCGGCGTTCCAGGCGCTCCAATTCAAATTGGCCGATATGGCGACCGAATTGGAAGCGGCGCGCTTGTTGCTGCACAAGGCCGCCTCAAAACTCGATGCCAAAGCGCCGGATGCCACCATGTACTGCGCCATGGCCAAGCGGTTGGCCACCGATACCGGCTTTAATGTGGTCAATGAAGCGCTTCAATTACACGGCGGATATGGCTATTTGCGCGATTATCCGATCGAACGGTTCTTGCGCGATGTGCGTGTGCATCAGATACTGGAAGGCACGAACGAGATTATGCGCGTGATCGTTGCGCGTAATCTGTTGGAAAATGCACAAGCAACGAGGTCCTCATGAGCGCTGACAC
>JBBCIP010000243.1:0-8284 GCA_037189785.1 Alphaproteobacteria bacterium | reverse complement strand
CGCCGCCACAACACATGGTCAATCTGCAATCGCTGTAGATGGGCGTATGGTTGATCGTCCCGTCATTCTGTGGGCTCAGCGTATCCTAAAACGCGTGTCCTAAGATTAATCGTTCGTAGCGGTTAAGTTATGAGCAATGGGACGAGGGTAAACAACATGTTGAGCGAAATTTAATTTATCCAGGGGATGAATATTTACCGTTACTTCCAGTTGTTCGCCTTTGGCACTAAAGAAACGGGAAATGTACCGCATGCCAATTGTTCCTTCTGGTACACCTAGCACTTGTGCTGCTTTGTCACGAATGAATACCGTCCTCATTTCTTGTCGTACCTCGACAATGTGCTCATTATAAATTTCTTGAAACATCTTAAAAACAATCACGGTATTCTTATTCACACGTTCATATACTTTTGGAAACGCACGATTGATATAGACCTCCGTATACCCAACCACTTCAGAAGCCGTACTACCGGTACGATATCCTTCGATATAAAGCCATTCTTGTGCTGACGGACATTGCAATAGTTCAGCGACGTCCTTTCTCGCAACAATCAAGTTTTTATGCGCAACCTGCAACTTCGCCGTTTGCGAATATTGAGTAATGGAATCGAATGCTTGAATAACGTAATGACTTGTTCCGGCAAGATTCTCTTCGACGCGCGTACCACCTCTGCGACGTATCGAAATAACCCCACCGTTCTTTAGCTGTTCCAAGGCTTTGCCAATCGTATGCTTGCCAACACCGAATCTTTGAGCCAACTCGGGCGCAGGCGGCAAAAGACTCCCCACGGGATAAACACCACTGTCTATATCATCACGCAGCCAAGACGCTATTTGCTGATAAAGGGGCACACCTTTTTGAGCAGTACGCTGATTATGAGAACGAACCATGTTGAGACCATTATATCATTAAACTGTCTTATTATATTACAACCCTGGTTATTACAAGTACACGCCACAAGCATCTCGTAAATCGTTACTTTTTGACGATTAGGCAGGAGATTAAAGCATTGACAAAAAATAGAACCGGATTTATTTATTGTTTTAACATAAATGCCCTGACGGCTAAGACATGCATGCAGATATGAGTTGAATAGACAGGATTTATTCAACTTAATCTTGATTAAAAATCGGGAGGGCCATTCAAGGAGAGCTTTGCGATGTTGCCTTTAAAAGGCGTCCGAATTCTTGCCATCGAACAGTATGGAGCAGGACCAATCGGCACTCAGTATCTTATTAACATGGGAGCGGAAGTTATTAAGATTGAAAACCCACACGATGGCGGTGACGTATCGCGATCTGTGGGACCATATTTCATAAAAAATATGCCTAAATCAAAAGGCAGCGTTTTCTTTCAGGGTCTCAATCACAACAAAAAAAGCATAACACTTGACTTGTCACACCCTGAAGGAAAGCAAATTCTACACCGCCTGGCAAAAAAAGCTGATGCGCTTATTTGCAATCTTCGAGGTGATGTTCCAGGTAAACTTGGCATCACATATGAACATTTAAAGCATATTAATCCGAAACTTGTTTGCGCTCATTTAAGTGCCTATGGCCGTACTGGGGAGCGAGCCAGTTGGCCTGGTTATGATTATATGATGCAGGCTGAGGCAGGATACTTTTCTATCACAGGAGAACCAGAAACTCCGCCAACACGATTTGGATTATCCATCATTGACTTCATGTCGGGCCTTGCTTTGGCTTGCGCTACCGTGGCCGCATTATTTGGAGTTAAAGAATCAGGACGAGGCCGCGATGTGGACGTCAGTCTTTTTGATATGGCGTTATATAATTTAAACTACCTTGCTCATTGGCAACTGAATGCTGGGTTTAATCAAGGCAGACTGCCCAGATCAGCTCATGCTGTTCTGACACCTTGTCAATTATATAAAACCAAGGATAGTTGGATTTATATAATGTGTAATAAAGAAAAGTTTTGGAAAATACTCTGTCAAAAACTTGATAGAATAGATCTCGCCGATAATCCGCGTTACGCAACGTTCGCGGACCGTCTCAATCAACGGGACGAATTAACGAAAATACTTGATCAGATTTTTTCTAACAAGACGACAGCACAATGGCTCGCGCATTTTGATGGCTATGTACCAGCAGCCCCTGTATATGATGTTCAGCAGGCCATGCAGAATCCATTTGTCAGAGATACTGGGCGCATCCAAAAAATAAGTGATGAAGACAATGAATTCCAAATTATACGAAATCCAATAGATTTCGGATCGGACTCTTTGGAATTAGAAATGTCTCCGGATCTTGGAGAACACACCGATTATATTTTGCAGGACTTAGGGTTCAGTCCCGAAGAACTCCAATCATTAAAAAATACCGGTATAATTTAAAACCGTTAAGGTGCAAAAATGACACGGATAGTATTTCCTGCTTATGTTGAGATAGCCGAAAATAGATTTCGGGAACGCTTTGGTCTTGATTATGAAGATTTTAAAGTTGATCAGATTTTTAAACACCGTCCGGGCTATACATTGACTCAACAGGATAATATTAACGAGTGCTTAGATACATTGAATCAGGCTATGCTTCATTATGATACACAATATGCCTCTCAAACAGAGTTTTCACAGCCGCTTATTGTAACGACACTTATTGTTCAACGTCTAATCGGCATGACATGGAAAACATTCAATAAGAAAAAAGCTATTGTACGTTGGGCTGAAATTATTATGAAAACTCCGGTTTTTGCCGGCGATACGCTATACAGCGAATCTACAGTAACTGCGCTATCTGAACAAAGCAATGATCCAGAATGCGGCCTTGTCACAATCCGCACCATAGGACGGAACCAAAGAAACGACGAGATATGTCATATGGATTATGACTGCCTTATATACAAGCGCGACTATTTACCATTCGCAAACTATAATTATTGATATAGGTCCAATCACAATGAAAAACTCATTTCATTTTCTTCGAGAACAAGACGCAGATACTTATGTTGAATGTTACGGTATCGACTTTGAGGATTTTGAGATTGGACAAATCTTTGAACATCGGCCAGGCCGAACGTTCACAGCGGAAGAATGCATCAGACATGCCTTACATTCTTTAGATTTAAGGCCTCAATTTTCCGATCAGCATTACGCACATTCAGCTTTTGGTCATCGCCCCCAAGTTATGGAAACGTATATTTTGGCATGCTTAGCTATGACAACGAAAACTTTTGGGAAGGTTGTCGCGAACCTAGGGATGATGAATATCACTCTCAAACCCGTATATGTTGGTGATACTATCTATTTCGAATCTGAAATATTAGGAAAACGCGATTCTGCTTCTCGGCAGGATCAAGGAATCATGCATATTCAAACACGTGCTTATAATCAAAACAAAGAAGAAGTGAGCAGTTTTGAGCGTAAATTCCTAATTTATCGTAAGAACTTTGGACCATACAAAGAAGTAGGATATTAAAAACTATATCAGCATAATTTCTAAAAATATTCTCACAGACATCTAAATCTCATTCCGGCACCATAGGCCTATTGAATTCCTAACAAAGTGGTAGGAGCATATTGTAGTTTAGATGTGATTCAATTTAAGAATTAAAGACTATAAATGCATTTATATTATAAAGACACAAAACTACCTTATTTTTATCGGCAGAGATTATAACTCGGAACGAGTATATGTCTTTCTAAAATCGCATAGGCGACAATCATATCTCAAACAATAAAGTATCCAGATCGATGAAGTTTTCATATATCAGAATTTGGAACATGGCTAGAAAACTAAAAAAGTAATAGGTAACACTAAAAAGGGCTGACCAATGATGGTCAACCCATTAGACGCAACCATTATTTCAGATATCGAACTAAAATAAAAGAATATGGGTCAATATCAGTTATATTGTTATAATAATAATTTTATGATTTCTTCAGCAACGCTAGTTGCAGATGCAGGATTCTGACCTGTTACCAATCTCCCGTCGACAACCACATGCGCCTCAAAAGGCTCTCCCACGTTCACAGTCGCACCGGCTTCACGCAGTGCATTTTCAGGCATAAATGGCACGACTTTATCCAAACCGATCATTTCATCTTCAGCATCACTAATGCTTGTTATTCTTTTACCCTGAGCAAATACTTTTTCGTCAACAACGTTCAAAAGGCCCGATACACCGTGACAAATAGCTGCAACCACACCACCATTGGATTGAATACGCCCCAAAATTTCTGAGATTTTTTGGTTTTTAGGAAAATCCCATACGGTTCCAGCACCTCCTACCATATAGATCACATCAAAATCTTTATCTATCGCTTGACTTAACGGCACCGAATTTTGAATTTTTTCATGCGCAATAGCATCATTTAAAAATCTTTTACCCATATCCGTTAGCCAAGGATCTTGCAAAGATCCTGGATCTAAAGGTGCATTGCCACCATGAGGTGAAGAAATATGAACATTATGCCCTAGATCACTCAAACTATAATAAGGTGTGGCCATTTCTTCTAACCAGGTACCCGTCGCATTATTTTTCCCATCAAGACTATGATGGGACGTCACGATAAACAAAATTTCTTTACTCTTACTCATTGCAAGCCCTTTATACATTGTCTGATGACAACTTTTATTTCAAGTTAAATAGAAAGTCCGTAATCGGTTCTGTAGAAATTATTTATTCTTCGCACTCCCTATCAATTAATGAAGTCGCGCGCAGGATTTCCACGTGGTTGCCGCCTTACCATATCTAAATACATGACCAAAGGTCGATCACGGGCTGTCAATGTTCCTTGCCGAAAATGAATCCCATCCAATATTGGAAGATCCTGATTAACAAATTCAAACTCAAGATCCATGACTTCTTTTGCCCATACTTCGGCGGCCGCGATAGCTTCTGGTGATTTATCGCCTTTATGCGTTGCAATAATAAAATAAGTCAACGTTGTATTTGGGCGTATAACTGTGAACGGTGCGATGAAGCCGTACCACTTATCCCCCAAGGTTCCTTGTTGGAAATATAATGATGTCGAGTAGATACCAAAGGTGAACTTCATTGGTCTTTTGTTCCAGTGATATCCATCCAAATCAAATTGGAAACTATGATCAGTCCAGCGGAAGTCTTTAACCGGATCAGGATCAGGATGTGACCATTCCAAACCGTGTACCGTACGATAATGATGATAATCTGGTGTATTGCAGCAAATCACATGCGGATCGGCTGGCACTTCGGCATAAAGCTTGATATGGAAATGCAGATCTTCATCTGGAAATGCCAAATTTGGCAAATCCCAATGTGGTTGTTCACCATTAAATGCCCAGATCATGCCATAACGTTCAATGACAGGGAATGTAAATAGCCTTGCAGTCGGAGGCGGAGGCGTATTAATACCCGTACGAATACATTGCCCATTACCATCAAATTCGAATTTATGGAATGGACATTGCACCGTATCACCGACAACTTGTCCACGATCGAGCCTTGCTCCCATATGCGGACAGTACGCACTCACGACCCTAGGCTCACCAGACTCGGTGCGATAAATCGCAATCCGTCCACCAAGGAATTCACTGCCAATAACTTGACCTGGCTTTACATCATCTGATATCGCCACAGCATACCAAGCTTGTGTGTAATTCCCATTCTCGCCCTCAGCAGGAATAGGTACTTCATGACGCTTCAGAATGCCCACCTTCTCCGAAGACTTCTTGGCCGCACTGCCTGTCATGTTTGATCTCCCAATTATAAACAACAAAAATGGCGTTAGAAACGATACGAAACCATGCCGCCGATTTGCCGTGGCTTGCCGTAAAAACCAGCTCCTGTCGGATTAATAGCGCCAAATCCCGGCATAGCCACTTCCGTAAAATACTTTTTATCAAAAAGATTTTCAGCATAAGCCGTGAACTGGAAGTTCTGATATTCGAGGCTGGCTCGAAGATTGACAAGATGAACTGCGTTCTGTTTGTCGCCGACATTGCCAAGCGACCACCGCACACCACTTATCATCGACCAATCAAGACGTCCGACAAATGTTAGATCTTCAGTGATGTCCGTTGTATATTGGGCTCCGGCATTGACAGACAATGAAGGGACATTTGGCAACTTATTCCCCACAAAATCCGTTCCAAAACTATCAATGATGTTCTGATTACTGCGCCGTACTTCAGCATCCAAAATACCAAGCCCAAGATTGATATCCAATCCGTATCCAATACGCGCCGTAGCTTCAGCTTCGAAACCATATATTCTGGATTTTGGGATGTTGAACAATGTTTGTGCACCAGTACCGGGCATCAATACATATTCTTGGCGATCGCTATAATCCATATAGAACGCTGCCACATTCACTCTTATAGATCGATCAAATAGATCCGTTTTGGCACCAACCTCATAATTCCAAAGCGTTTCTCCACCATACATGCGGGTTACATAATCGGTTGCGTTGAAAGCTCCACTGCGAAAACCTTTTGAAATGGTTGCATAAGTCATCATTTCCTCAGACCAGCGATAAGCCAGAGAAAATTTAGGTTGTGTTGAATCAAATGATTTTTTACGCAACACATTCTCTGTTACGCTAAACTGCGACCGCCGATCATGGTCATATCTTAATCCTAACGTTAGCTCGAGATTATCGGTTATGTCGTAGTTTACCTGGCCAAAGAACGCAAAAACCTTATTATTATTTTCATTTATCCCGAATGGTGAAGTAACACCCGTTTCTCGATCGACTGGACCAACAATACAATTTGCAAAATCACCCGCCAAGAAACAATCACTAAAAAACACTAAGGTTGATATATCTTGATCTATATCGGCGTAATACCCACCGATTAACCATCTGAACCGCTGATCAGAAGAAGACGTCAATCGTACTTCTTGTGAAATCCCCTTTACATCAACAAATTGATCTGCATCTAGAAGATTTAATGGTTCGTAATCCAAGTCTTGAGCAAAATCATCATTTACCTTTGAATAAGAAGTCGTCGCAGAAAGCTCAGCAAACCCTAAATCCCATTTTAAATGAGCCGAGAGGTCGGTTAACTTTCTGGTTCCAATACCACGCGTTCCTGTCCGTACTTGTTGTGTGGTATCATTCACATCAGCCCCTGGGAAATTGACGAAATAACCGACGCCACCTTGGCGATATTCATGAGACGCACGAATAGATAACTCGGCATCTGGGGATAACACAAACCGTAAATGGCCACGGAAAAATGCCAGTTCTTCAAAGTCTGCCTTGTCACCCAGGATAATATTATCAATCAATCCTTTTGTGTCTTTATAAACACCAAGGGCGGAGAAAAAAACCTTATCTTCGACAACAGGCCCTGAAACCTTACCTTCGATATTATAGGTCTCGCCTTCTGCATAGCCAAAACGAACTTGTCCTTTAAAATCATTGTCGGGCTGTTGGGTGGAAATGTTAATAGCGCCACCGATCGCATTCCGACCATACAAAGATCCTTGCGGCCCACGCAAAACTTCAATCTGTTGAATATCATAAAGACTTTGTAGCAATTGGTATTGTGATACCAATTGCACACCATCCACAACGACAGCAACAGATGGCTCTTGAAACCGCTGCATCGCCACTCCACGCAACGCGATAAAGGCCGTTCCTGGCTGCTGCGTTTGACGTAAGTTGAAATTTGGCATAGATTGATTGAGGCCACTTAGATCGGTCGCGCCAATCTTTTCTAATAAGTCACCAGTAAATACGCTGACAGAATCCGGGATATCTTGCAAAGTTTCATCTCGTTTCCGAGCACTCACAACAATTTCTTCCAAGGCCATGGAAGCACCTTGTTGAGCAAGCGCCATTGTCGGTACTTGAAGTGCGATCACGGCACAAGTAGACAGCAAACCGAAACGCATCATTTCACATGGGGAAATAAGACAATTAAGTATATTCTTAGAAGCGATAATATTCATAGCCATCCTCCCGGGATATGTACCATTTAGGTTACATGCGACTGTTCATTTGTCTGTTCTACCGTTTACACAACAGCATCACAGCCCACACTATGCTTGGTTCAATAACAATAGGGGAGCCACTAAAATGGTGGGGGTAGCTAAAGAGCCATGCCGTCTAGGCTGCGTGCCACGGCAACAATGGCCGCCCGCGAAGAAATACCGAGCTTACGATATATGTTTTTACGATAACTCATGGCCGTATTGACCGATATATTAAGTTGTCTAGCAATTTCCTTACTGGTAAGGCCATCACGCAGTAGCATGAAAACCTCGACCTCTCGAGGACTCAAATCAGACAACTCTTCTCTCGTGTCAGAGGGCGCATTAAATAAAACACCGCTA
>JBBCIP010000242.1:0-3463 GCA_037189785.1 Alphaproteobacteria bacterium | reverse complement strand
TTTTATGTCCATCATGCTGCAAGTCCCATTGCTGCAAAAAACCATCGGGCCGCAACAAAAGCTCGGGATTATCTGCGCGTCCCTATCATCTATGGGCGATCGACTTTATGCGGCCTGCGGCATTACCAACCCTGCATCGCTGGTGATCCGAGAAATGCGGGGAAACCCCCATTTTGACCATTATATGGATATCGGATCACCCGTAAACTGGGCATCGATCGAAGCAGAAATACTAAAAACCGCCTCTAGTATGATCGAAAATGACCCATCAATAAGCTGTATCTTGCTTCAGTGCAGCGAGTTGCCGCCGGCAGCCAGCAAAATCCAAGAATTAACCGGCCTTCCCGTATTCGACATGACGCTGCTTATTCGCTGGCTCCAAATGGCTGCTGATTACCAACCTTATGCCGGATTTTTAAGAAAAGCACGCTAAGCTCACTTCGCAATCAAATAATATCCTCGCTTCGGAACATCGATTTTGAGCCCCAGCCCCGGTGTTGGAAAGGCCAGCTCGACATTTTCAAAGCGTGAGGGTATCCCATCCGCACGGAGAGAAATCGGGCCATTCATCATTTGAAAGTGCAGATGCGGGTAGTCGGCGCTCATGCTGTCGCCAAGACGGGCAATAGACTGCCCCTGCTTAACCCGGTCACCTTTTTTGACCACAACACTGCCCAACTGTAAATGACAGAAGAAGCTGTATTCTGAATTGCCGTGGTCGATAATAATGTGATTCCCAGGCCCAACATTCATGGTGTCCGGCAATTGATTCCGGACATCCTTAGGTACCCGCCCGCCGGGTACATCGTTGCGTGCATAAATAACTGTACCATCCGCAGGCGCAATCACGTCGTGACCATAAGTGACATGATCAGCCGCCTTGTGTCCGCCTGGACGATGCAATACCTCTAAACGGTCCCCGAGGGCGACAATGTCATAAGCCCCCCACTGCGACCACTCATCCTTATGATTGATGTCATTGTAATCATGCGCGCTGAATATGATAAAGGGACCTTTGATCGGAAAAATTAGTTTGTTTTTCTGTTCATAACGGCTGACAGGAAAACTCTCGGTCGCGCTTATAAGCTCACCCATGGCATTCTTGGCAGTCAGCGTATAGGTCATCAAATCAACTTCTAGATCTAATGTTGCTGTCCAATGTTGCCGGAAAACGGATACGGCTCCAAGTCCGGAATAACGCGCAACGCTTAGACGCCGTGCTGTAGCAAGCTCTTCGCGACTAAGGGTGATTGTACGCACTTTTTTGCCTGCGGAGAATAGATCTAGGACAGCCGATACAGGATCAACCCATCGCCCATGGCGCTCATCCATAGTTAAATCGAATGTCCAGGTTTCCGTGGGTGCAATAGCTGTTGCCCAATTAGGACTTATATCCCATTCTCTGCTTGATAGAAACCAGTCATGTTCTTTATAAACTTTGAACGGCACCGTCCCTAAAGACAGTTCGTAAGGTTCAGACAATTTATCTGCTTTTACATATTGAAACTGTGAGCGATCAACATTCCCATTTAAATCATAGGACTGAACATTGATGACAACAGGACCAGCCCCGACTTCTTGAGGAATTCCAATAATCAGATTTGGCAAATAAATCGCATCTACCTTACGATAGTCATTATAAGAAATCGATACTTCCTGTGAGCCATTTTCGTAATGCGCCACGAAACGACGCTCCACTGGCAAATAGTTGTTCCGATCGAGATATATATCTTCATATTTTCCAGATTCGAAAAAAACGCGCACAGCATGGAAATCTGTATTTTTAATAAGTTTGATGCCTAAATATTCAGCTTTCAGTCCATCACGGACATATGCGTATATCGGCGGGGTCCAATTTTCTTGTACAAATCGCTCGAGGACAAAGGGCGCCAACTGGCGGACATAAGGAGCTGAAGCAGGTTCTGCTCCTTGCCAAGCCATTCTTTCCCAACCAAAACGGCCATCATATCCCCGCTCTAATTGATAAATAGCTGTTTGAATGGAAATGTGCTTATGATTTTCACCAGAAGAAACGGACCTAAACTGTGCGGGGAGAGAAAATGCCTCTCCTTCTCCTTTCAAAACAATTGCCTTGACCTCAGACCATGCTTTGTGCCCACCAAGCGCCGACAGACTTTTCTGCAAAAGATCCTGCGCACGTTCCCCCGCCCAAGCAGATATGGAAACTTGTGTAACAAGGAGAAAAAGTAAGAAGGATGTATATTTTTTCATGTCTTATTATTTCCCCGCGCGAGATCTAACAACTTCCGTTGTGGTCTTGCATAAAAATGCCAGAACAAAAGCCCTAACACAGACCACATTATGAATATGAAGAATTCCATTGGCAAAGCATCACCACGACGTGAAAACGCTTCATAAATAGGAGCCGCCATCATGATAATGGCTGACATAAATCCAAATATCGAGACAATTACTCCAATACGTTTCTTTGTGCTCGACAATGATTGAGACAGCGCCAACCGAAGTGCTAAATAACAAACCATCGCCATAACCGCAGATTGTATAACGGAAACAACATTGATCACTGGATTGATTGCCGCACGTCCGCCCGCTGCAAAAATTAGGCTGATAAGTGCAACAAATAGTGCAGCCATTGCCGGTGCCCCCCCGCGACTTACAGAAGCGAATGAAGGGGGCAACATTGCTTCTTTGCCCATTGTATAAAGCAATCTGCTGGCCGCAAAGAATACGGCATTCCATGTTGTCAACAATCCCAAAAGACCGGCAATTAGAATAAGCTTTCCGGCCACAGGATGCCCAGTTAGTTTTTCAAACGCATATGCTGCAGGCAATGATGAAACTTGCAGATCTTGCTGCGGTAAAGACAAAGCAACCGCTATGATGATCAACATGTAAAATATTAAGGCCATACCAATGGCAAGCAATATGATTTTATGCATTTGCCACGGCTTAAAACTACCCACTTCTCCCATTCCCTGGGGAATCATGTTAAACCCCGTCAGCAGAAAAGGGGCCGTTGCCAAAACAGCAATGCTCCCATATAAAAATGGCGTACCTTGCTCAGATCGCGCGATAGCATAACTCGTATAGTTATCCACATCGCCCCAGAACACAGCAGTCATTACAAATGCGATCAAAATAATAATGAGTAGAATATTCATTATATCCTGGAGCCGGATAGCAATCCGCCCACCGCGATAGTTCACGAATGTAATGAGTGCTGTAACCGCAGCTCCCATGATAACAGTGGAAACATGCAACGGTATCCCCAAAAGATCGATTGATTGTTCGGGTGGACGATTAAACAACAACCGCAGGATCCAAGCCACCGAGACGACTTCAAATGTAACCACAGCAATAAGCGACAGGGCGAGAAACCAACCAACAATAAAGCCAGCCTTATCCCCGAACATCTGGCTCGCAAAAACAAACTCACCACCTGTTAAAGGGTATCGCGAAACCAGCTCAGCATAGCACCAGC
>JBBCIP010000241.1:0-11712 GCA_037189785.1 Alphaproteobacteria bacterium | reverse complement strand
TCGAACTGTGCGGATAGTGACCCGTCTGTCGTCACCACAGACCAGCCGTCGGCCTCGGTTCTGACGCCTCGGCGCCCTTGATTGAGCATCGGTTCGATCGTGAACACCATGCCTTCCCGTAGGCTCAGGCCCGTTCCCGGCTTTCCGAAATGGAGGACCTGTGGGTCTTCATGCATTTCGCGGCCGATGCCGTGACCGCAATATTCATGGACGACGCTGTACCCATGTTTTTTGGCATGGCGTTCGATGGCCCAGCCGATGTCTCCGAGCCGGGCGCCCGGACGCACGGCGCGGATCCCCATCCACAAGGCGTCATAAGCGGTCTGAACCAACCTTTTGGCGGCTGGTTTCACCGCGCCGACCATATATGTTTTGCTGGAATCCGCGATGTAGCCATTTTTCTCAAGCGTGATATCGAAGTTGACGATATCGCCATCCTGGAGCACCACCGACTGCGACGGGACGCCGTGACAAACCACAGTATTCACCGAAGAATTCAAGGCAAAGCCGTAGCCATACTGGCCCTTGCTTGCGGGGCGGGATTGGAGATCGTGGACAATGAAATGTTCGACCATGTCATTGATCTCAAGGGTTGAAACGCCGACCAAGGCCGTGCGGTCCAGACGGTCGAATACAGACGCTAAAAGCCGCCCGGATTCGGCCATCAAGGCGAGCTCGTGGGGTTGTTTTGTCATGCGTCTTGGAGCGCCAGGGCATGGGCGGAAACGCCCGCGGAATTATACTCCCGCTCGATAATCTCGGAGAAACTGAGTGTCGGGTTGGTCTCGCACAGCATACCGATTTTGATCCAATAGGCAGCTTGTGCATTGACTGAGCGACACGATACCTTGCTCGCCCGCCGCAGCTGGTCGTGCAAGTCATCTTCAATATTTACGATACCCATGATGGCCTCATATATGATGCGTATGCATTTCATATATGATTTGTATGTGCGGAGGGCAAGGTTTAATGGAGCAGTCGGCCACCTAGTTATGGACTATTTAGCAAATAGGGGCTGTAACTGAGGGTTCAGTAGCGACCTTCCAACGCAGATTCGTAGGTTTGCCGGACGTCGTCTTCGTTCCAGGCAATGTGCTTGCGCAGGGCGTCGACGGCATCCTTGTGTCGTCCGTCCTTGATAAGGTCGAGAATATGCTGATGCTCCCCATCACTTTCTTTGAGGATCTCAGTGGATAGATACCGCTGCATCCGCAGATAGCGGTCGGCCCGGACCAGAAGCTGATCCAGAATTTGCATCGTCAACGGCATATTGGCCGGTTTATAGAGTGTTTTATGCAGGGCGAAGTTCAGTTCCCCCCACCCATTCAGATCTGAACAATTTTTCGAGGATTCGATAAGTTCTTGAACCTTATCAATAGTTTCCTGCGTTATGTTGAGAAGGGCTTGTTCCAGCAGATAGGGTTCTATCATGCTACGAAGCTTGTAGATTTCCTCGATTTCCTTGAGCGACAGCTGGGGGATAACCGTGCCCCGGTATTGCTCACGTTGTGCGAAACCCTCGGCCTCTAGGATGGCGAGAGCTTCGCGTACGGGAATACGGCTCACACCCAGTTCTTGGGCGATGGCCTCCTGTCGGAGAAATTCACCTTCTTTATAGTGCCCGCCTAGAATCCTCTGTCTCAGGATTCTGGCCACTTCTACGGCTGTAGTGTGGCGTTCAATGCGTTGAGTAGGTTTCAAGCGGGTACCTTTATGACATAATCTACTTAATTTAGGGTGTTCTTATGGAACTTACCATCTTTGACAATAGCAACAATGCCTGTGTCGTAATTTTCTAAGAGCGATAAGTCTTTCACTGGATTGCCATCTACTACCAGAAGATCAGCATAGGCTCCAGCGCGAATACAACCAAGTCGACCTGTTTGACCGAGAATGGCGGCGTTGACGCTGGTGGCTGATTTAATGATATCCATGGCCGGTAGAACACGAGCGCGCAATCTGAATTCCTTGGATTGCGCGACGATCATTTCGCCCATGAGGTCGGTGCCGAAACCCATGGCAACGCCGGCATCGCGACAGACTTCGAGCATATTGGTTCCGGCCGATGTCACTTCACGGAGCTTCTCTTTGATATGCAATGGCAGCCCGTAAGCATCTGAGTTTTCAAAAGATTCAAAATAACATATCAGCGTCGGGACCATAAAAGCCCCATGTTCGGCCATAACTTGGGCCGCTTCGGCATCGACAAAATTGCCGTGTTCGATGGTCCGGACACCGGATTTAACAGCACGAATGGTGCTTTTCGCGGTGTAGGAATGGGCGGCGACATAGGTACCGCGGGCAGCCGCTTCTTCGACGGCGATGCGAATTTCATCGAGGGAATATTGGGTGTGTTCGAGCTTGTCATGGGGGGAGCCGACACCACCGGATACTAGAAGTTTGATGTGGTCGGCGCCTTTGCGGAGTTCTTCACGGACGGCATAACGGACACCCTCAATCCCATCGGCCAAACGCCCCATGATATCAAGGGCGCTGGTGCAGGCGCAGGGAATGGTATCATCAGTAATATGGCGTTGATCGCCATGGCCGCCCGTTTGGCTGAGCGCCCGGCCGGAAACGAATAGGCGGGGCCCTTCAATAAGGCCATCTTGGACCGCCCTTTTAAACCCATAATCCCCGCCGGCCACATCGCGGACGGTCGTAAAGCCACGGTGCAGCATATCGCGGATTCGGGTGATGGCATGGGCCGCCATCAAGGTATGGGGCATGCCCCGGGTTTTTTCCTGGTTGAGATGGATGGCGTAGATGTGAACATGGGCGTCGATCAACCCAGGCATCAGGGTTTTACCCCGTAAGTCGATGCGCCGGGCCGAGGGGGATTTAATCGATTCCGTCGTAACTTCACGAATAGTCCCGCCTTCGATGAGGACATTAATCCCTTCCTGCACGTCATCGCTGTGGCCGTCTATCAATGTGCAGTTTTCAAAGAGAAACATGATAACTCCTTAGTATTATTTATATATTAGCACTGGTGCGGCAAGCCGATATCCATCATCCCGAGGCTTTGCGGCCTATCAATGATAATTCGTTTTGTCCAATCATAAGCTCCTACGACACTCTAGGGCAGGTCTGGCTAAGATAGGCCTGGAATCCGTTACGTCGTGATCCGATCACCTTTTATGAGCTGATAGGGTAGCTTATTCAAACACCATTATGGATGCGATCAACAAAATAATAAATATTGTATCCAATATTTTTTGGTGATAGGTTTTTTTGGATCCAATGTCCACTAGATGGTCCTGCTCACTATGACGAGCCGGACCGGTTAAGCCGCTTCAGATCCATAAGTATTGTTGGAGGAAAATCGTGAACAAAAAACAATCTCTTATTGTGAATACTCTTTATACGGCAGGCGTGTCACTTATTGCGCTTGCGACCGCTGTGCCGGCATTCTCACAACAGACTGGTTCGGGCCCAACGCGCGCCAGTTCAAGTTTCGAAGAAATCATCGTTACAGCGCAACGTCGTGAACAAAGTTTGCAAGATGTGCCGATTTCCATCACGGCGATGACCGGAGAGCAAGTGCGCGAGTTGAACGTCACTCGGGCCGTTGATTTGTCATCCTTCACACCTGGTCTTTTTGCTGCAGGATCGCGTGGTGATGCCAACCCAATTTTCGCCATACGGGGCGTTGGCTTGAATGATACGTTTTCGAATAACAACCCAACAGTCGGCGTTTATGTGGATGATGTGGTGTTGCCACTGACGCCGATGTTGGGCTTCGCGATGTATGATATTGAGCGTATCGAAGTTCTGAAAGGCCCGCAGGGTACTTTGTACGGCCGTAACACAACGGGTGGTGCTATCAACTTCATCAGCAAGCGCCCAACGCAAGAATTAGATGCTTATATCCAAGGGTCTTATGGACGATATGGCCGTTTGGATCTGGAAGGTGCCGTCGGTGGTGGTCTTTCAGATACTTTTGCCGTCCGCGTTTCCGGTAAAACGACCCAACAATCCGGTGGGTGGCAAACCAATGCCGTCACAGGCGAAAAGATTGGCGATAAAGACGTGAAAGCCATGCGTGTTCAAGCGTTGTGGACACCATCGGACAATCTTGAGATCTTGTTAAAAGGGTCTTTACACAAAGAAAGATCAGACAACCAATTGCGTGAACACGTTGGCTACCGGTCGCCGTTAGGCGGCGATTGCCAAGGCTTCTTGAACGGTGTGCGTGATGAAGGCAACTGTGTCAATTCGTTAGGATATTTCGATCCGACCGAAGATCGTCGTGTTGTTGAAGCCAGCGAAGTTTATGGTCATGAAAGTGTTATAACTTCCAAAGATATTATGTTGAATATCAACTGGGATCTGGGTGGTGTAGCATTGACATCGATCACTGGTTATACAGATTTCAGCCGTAATCTGGGTGATGAAGCCGATGGATCGCCATTGGTGTTGATCGATTCGCGTTATATCGATGATATTGAATCCTTTAGCCAAGAATTGCGTTTGGCTTCCAGCGGTGATGGTCCTCTGACGTGGGTTGTGGGGGCTTATTATTCTTGGGACCAATTATATTCAGACATCGACCAAGCACTGGATGATCACTTCTTCCGGACCCGCGTTTCTATTGATGCTTTGCAAACGACAGAATCCTATGCGTTGTTCGGCCAGGCTGAATGGGAAGTATCGGATCGTATTCGTCTGATTGGTGGTCTGCGTTATACCAATGAGAAAAAGGATTTCGTTTACGATTCTTTCGATACCAATCCATTTGGTACGAGTGCAGGTTTGCCAACGCCGGTTGCCGGTGTTGTCGATCGCATAAAAGAAGATAACATCTCTGGTAAGATTGGTCTGGATTTCAAGATCAACGATGATGTTATGCTCTATGCCAGCGCGAGCAAAGGCTTCAAAAGCGGTGGCTTCAAAAGTGCTATTGCGTTCAATCCAGCCGAACTAAATCCATTTATGGGTGAAGATCTCTATTCTTACGAAGTCGGGATGAAATCTTCGTTGTTGGATGGACGGTTGTTGTTCAACACAGCGTTCTACTATTTAGATTATAAAGACTTCCAGGCCTTCGTTACGGAAATCCACAGCGGCATCAACGTTATTGTGTTGAACAATGCTGGTGATGCCCGTGTCTATGGTCTTGAAGCCGAAGTGACAGCACGTCCTACGGATCGTTTGTTGGTGCGTTTAGCCGCGAACGTCATGGACACAAAGATTACCAAAATCAATCCTGCTGTTCAGGCTGCCTACTTAGGAAATCGGATGGCGAATTCTCCGAATTTCATGCTGAACGCTATTGCTCGCTATGACTTACCAACAGAGTCCATGGGTTTTGGTACGTATATTATGTTGGATGGGTCGTATCGGACAAAAACATATTTCTCGGTTAACAACCGCGGTCAAAGTTCTCAAGATGCGTATTTCTTGATGAACGGACGGATTGCTTTCACAAGTCCGGACGAGCGGTGGGAGTTTGCAGTTTGGGGTCGCAACCTGACCAATAAGCTCTATGTCACCAATGCTTATGATAACTATGGTGGTATTTTCCCATCACAGAATTTCTTGGGTGATCCGAGAACATATGGTGTGTCTTTAGCCTTCCGCTATTGATCCTACAGTATCTGTAATCATGTGGTCGGCTGGTCGGAGTTTTCTCTGATTAGCCGAACGCATATGGTAAATGTGTAAAAAAGACCGCGTTCACTGAGGGCAAATGAAAAGAGTAAATTCAACATTGTGGCATGCAACTGCTGAGCATGCGCCATCGCTTCTTCCCCTTCAGGGAAATATAGCGGCGGATGTTGTTATAATAGGCTGTGGAATTCTGGGCGCAGTTACAGCGTTAACTTTGGCAAAAAAAGGTATTTCTGTAGCTGTCCTTGAATCTGACCATGTCGGTAGTGGCGCGTCATCACGACCAGGTGGGTTTGTGGTGCCCACCTTTACGTTCGACGGTCCGCAAAAGATTATTAAAAAGTATGGTGATGTTGGCGCTCGTCTCGTTGACGCGACGGGAAGAGGAGCTGACAGACTTTTTAATCTTATAAAAGACAATGATATTTCGTGTGATGCCAAGCAAGGCGGCTGGTATCAGCCTGGCCATGATCAAAATTCTTGGAATCATATCCAATCCGTTGCGAAAGAATGGCAGAACGCAGGCTTTTCCGTTTCTTTGCTCGACGGAGAAGAAACCCGGCAGCGCACGGGTGTGTCTGGATATTTGGGAAGTTGGGTTGCGCATGACGGCGGTACAATCCAGCCATTAAGTTATGTACGCGGTTTGGTAAAAGCAGCCCAAATCGCAGGTGCGGTAATTTTTGAGAAAACACCTGCTTTGCGTATCGAGAAAAAAGGAAAGCAGTTCGAGGTTTCATCATCCCACGGATCGGTCGTGGCTGAAAAAGTCATCGTGTCGACCAATGCGCAATCGCATGGGCTGGTCCCTGATGCAGAACAGTCGATTGTGCCGATGACGATTTGGCAATGTGCAACGGCCCCGATTGCAGAGGCGGATCGTCAGCATTTATTCAAGAATGGCGAGTGTTTATCAGATACGCGGACCAATCTTTTTACCTATCGCTTTGATCGCGATTGGCGATTGATAACGGGTGTGATCGGTGCTTTTGGGATGAGCGGCGATAAGGCCGCAAAATTTATGGCCGAAAGTTTTAAAGAACAACTGAAATTGCCGGCGGTTCCGCCGATTGACTATCTTTGGACTGGCGTTGCATCGGTGACACGAACACGTTTGCCGCAACTGTCTGTGGTAGACGAAAGCATATTTGTTCCTGTCGCCTGCAATGGCCGCGGTATTGTGTTATCAACAGTTATTGGAGAGGCAATCGCGCAGTCCATTGCGAGCGGTTCAACCAAGGAGCTGCCGTTGCCGATTACGGCGCCGCGCGGTGGTTTTGATATTGTCGTTCAGAAAACACTATCACCATTTTATTTTTATTCGGGTGTTTTAGAGGAATGGAGGAGCCGTTTCTTTAAGTAAACTTTTGGTTTGGAAACGGCTCCTGTAGAAATCTTTATGAGGTTTTAGTTGTCGTCTCTAACGCGGGCTCTTGCAAGAAACTCACAGTGACTTGCAAGAGAGCGGATCGGATCCAGAATGGCAACAGGTGCTGCATCCCGCAACGGATTGAGAACGCCAGACCAATAACTGCAAGCAATGAATACAGCGCGCGCACCATCTTCGACGTAAGCTTTGCGCACTAAATCCGGACCTTGCGACCAGATTGCTTTGCGCATGTTATTCAATGCAGATTCGACGACAACTTTTGGATCTATGTTTTTACCTTCATCTAATTCTTGATCGGGACGTGGAACATGAACGGGATAATGAGAAGCAAGAAAGGGATCGCTGCCAAATTCGCGCGCCAAGCCCTGAACCCAGCTTCCGTTTTGTGGCAAGTTCTCGTTCGGGCCAGACGGAATGTTGAGATAAAGTACCGAATAACGGCCATAACTGCTGCCGATTCGTGCAGCAGATTCGAACGGACCCGTAACCGGAATAGACACCAAATTCTTGGCAATACGAACACCAGGATCACCGCTGCAGGTTATGCCGACAGCGTCGAATCCTTCTTGTTCCGCTTTTTTCACAGCCTTCAACAAAGGGCTAAGGAGAATGTCTTCGGAGCTCAAGTAAGCGGTTGGTGGAACGTCTGTCAAATTACGCACGACGATTTCCGTCGTTGGCGACACAGCTGTTGAAGCAACTTGGCGATCATGTTCATTATGATAATCAACGCCAATAGGATGGATAAGTAAAATGCGAATAGGCTTACTCATTGTCTTTCCTCTGGTTTATGAAAACAGAAATCGCAACAGCTTTAGTAAAATGTTGTGAGAGAAATACTACTGTGGATTTCGTGATGCATACAGTTGTAGCACCAACAAAAATTGAATACAATATTCTGCGTCTGAATTATACGCAGTAAGACTGCTTCCAGTGTGCGCACGTTACCTGATCACAAAGAGAAGTTTTTTGACCGATATCGGTTCAATACAAAGCTGCGAAGAATAAGGAGTAAAAATGACTGAAAATAATCGTGTTTACATCGGTATCGATGTTGGAGGAACGTTCACTGATTTGGTGATGTTTGATCCTGCTCAGAAAACATTGAAGACGGTCAAGGTGGCATCGACACCGCCAGATTTCTGGCCGTCAGTTATTGCAGCGCTGGAAAATGCGGGACTTGAGAAAGATCGACCGGCGACGATCATGCACGGTACCACGGTGCATTTGAATGCCTTCCTGGAACGTAAAGGTGCGCGTACGGCGCTGGTGACGACCAAAGGTTTTGGCGATGTTTATGAAATGCGACGCGGCAATCGTCCGCAACCTTATGATATGCATTTCAGATATCCTGCTCCGCTTGTCGCGCGCCACCATGTGTATGAAGTTGATGAACGGATAGGGGCTGATGGCTCTGTTCTGCGCGGGCCGAATATGGCTGAGGTTGAGAAAATCGCCGCAAACATAAAAGCTGAAAAAATTGAAAGCGTCGCGATCTGCTTCCTTCATAGCTATCGTAATTCTGAAAATGAGCGTTTGGTCGAACAGAAACTGCAGGAGCTTTTGCCGGGTGTCTTTGTTTCGGCATCCTATCAAACCTGCGGCGAGTGGCGCGAATATGAAAGAACCAGTACGGCTATCATCAATGCTTATGTATCGCCGGTGCTCAAACGCTATTTAACGCAATTGGAAGATGCGCTGTCGGCGTGGTCGGATACACGGTTGTTCTTGTTACAGTCGAACGGTGGTTTGATTAGTGCGCGGGAAGCCAGAGAAAAAGGTATTTTGACCCTGTTGTCGGGACCTGTCGGTGGTAACGTGGCCGGTCGCGCGTTGGCATCGATCGGGACAAGCCGTAATCTTATTTGTATCGATATGGGCGGGACGAGCTTCGAAGCAAGCCTGGTCGTTGAAGGTAATTCGGCCATCCGGACAGAGCGCGAAGTGGGTGGTTTCCCTATCCTTGCGCCGTTGGTGGATATTCATACCATTGGAGCCGGTGGTGGATCATTGGGCTGGAGCGACGGCGGCGCGTTACGGGTCGGACCGAAAAGTGCCGGCGCGAGACCCGGCCCTGCCGCTTATGGAAATGGCGGGACAGAAGCAACTGTGACCGACGCCAACTTGACGCTGGGGCGACTGAGTGATGACGGCACCTTGGGTGACGATCTAAGGCTCTATCGTGATTTGGCGCAGGGCGCTGTTACTAAGTTTGGATCGCAATTTGGGTTGGAACAGAATGTTGCGGCTCAAGGTATTTTGGATGTCATTAATGAACAAATGGCCAATGCCATCCGCACGATTACTGTGCGGCGGGGCATCGACCCACGGACATTCTCGCTGGTAGCTTATGGTGGTGCAGGGCCAATGCATTCGGCCGATATCGCCCGGCTGTTAGGCATTAAGACGGTCATCGTGCCGCAATCAGCGGGTGCGTTTTCCGCATGGGGTATGTTACAATCGGACCTAATACATGATACGTCGGAAACTTTGTTGAAACCGCTTGCAGCATTGGATTGGCAAGGATTGGATACACGATTCTCGGCAATTGAGACGGCTTTACGTGATCGTTTGATCGCTGAAGGCGCGTTGCCGGATCAAATCCAATTCGAACGTGCCCTGGATATCCGTTATGTTGGTCAAGAGTATGCGATTTCGGTGCCGACCGGGATTGAGCTGTTTGCAGACGGCTCAAACGCTGAAAACAATTACAAGATCGTGCGGTCTTCATTCGATAGGCTTTATAAAACGACCTATGGTCATAGCAATCCAGACGAGGTGGCCGAAGTTGCAACGTTGAGATTGCGGGCAATCGGGCGTACCAGTTTGGATGCGGCGGCCTTTTCATCGGCGGACCGTGTTGAAGACGATCGTGGTTTGGCGGATAGAACGCGGCCGGTCTTGTTTGATGGGACGTTGTTGGACACGCGATTCGTCAATCGGGAAAACTTGGAAGCCGGAAAATTATATCCTGGTCCATTGGTCGTTGAAGAAGCCACCTGTACGACGACGGTGCCGCCGGACTTTACGGCATCCATTGATGCCTTGGGTAATTTGATTTTGACTTTGCAGGAGCGTGCATAATGACTTTCAACGCAGATCCAATCACCAGTGAAGTCATCCGCAATGCCTATAATGCCATTGCCGACGATATGAGTGCGGTGCTGGCGCGGAGCGCTTATTCACCAATCATTTATGAAGCCCATGATTATGGAATCGCTTTATTTGATAGCGAGGCGCGTATTCTTGGCCAATATGCCGGATTGCCATTATTTACGGGTGGTCTTGATGCCGGTCTGAAGGAAACGATCAAGAAATATGGCATTGAGAATCTGAAAGATGGCGATGTTTTCACCATCAATGATTCTTATATGACAGGTGGCCATTTGAATGACGTGGATGTCATTTCCGTGGTGGCGACCGATGGCGTGATCGATGGGTTTTTGTGTATCAGAGCGCACTGGGCCGATATTGGCACGGCAGAGCCCGGATTCCCCGTCAATAGCCGAAATATTTTCCAAGAAGGGTTGCGCTGGGGCCCGACAAAGATCATGTCCGAAGGGACGTGGATTCAGGACGTGTTGGATTTGTTGACCATCAACAGCCGTCTGCCAAAAACCTTGTTGGGAGATTTGTACGCCGAAGTTGCCGCGTTACGTTTAGGCGCCGAGCGATTGAAGTGGCTGACCAATAGATTTGGCAGAGAAACGCTGGCCCAAGCGACAGAAGTTATTTTCGATGCCACGGAAAAGAAATTTAAAGAGTTCATATCTTCGATTCCGGATGGTGTGTATACGGCAGAAGGCTGTTCAGACAATGACGGTGTGACCGATGATCCTGTCGATGTCAAAGTGACAGTGACGATCAAAGGCGATCACATGACCGTCGACACCACAGGCTCTAGCAAGCAACGCCCAGGCAATCTTAATACCGGATTTCCAAACACGGTGTCGGCTGTGCGTCTGGCTTTGGCCTTGCTGTATCCGGATAAAGAGCCGGATATCAACGACGGCAGCTTCCGGGCCATGACTGTGAAATCGGAAAAAGGATCAATTTTTTATGCAGAAGATCCGGCCCCGTGTATGCGGCCGCATCCGGTGATGTTGCTGATTGACTTGATCATCAAAGCACTGTCGCCAGTATTGCCGAATGATGTGGCTGCCGGATTGCCGGGAGACTCGTGGAATATCTTTATTATCGGTCAAGATCAGGCAACGGGTCGCCGGTTCATGAGTGGCGAGGCATTGCCTGGTGGTTGGGGGGCATCTTCCCGTGGTGACGCGCCAGGCGCCATCATCCATTCCGCGGCCGGTGACTTCCGTAATATCCCGATTGAAACGCTGGAGAACAGAGTTCCTGTTCGCATCAACAGTATGAAGTTCGGGCTCAACAGCGGCGGTGCCGGTGAGTTCCGTGGCGGCTTGAACGTGGTGAAAGAGTATGAAGCGCTGGTCGATTTTGGCGTGACATTGCACTTTGATCGTGCAAAGACTCCGCAATGGGGACTATTCGGTGGTGAACATGGTGGATTGCCAACCGTGACCGTGTTCACAAAAGACAAACCGGAAGGCCAGATCATTCGTAAAGTAGAACAGATCAAACTGAAGACGGGTGACCGTTTCATTGCGGAAACCGGTGGTGGCGGTGGATTTGGTGATCCCCGCAAGCGATCCGACGATCTTGTGCGCCAAGATCTGTTGGATGGCAAA
>JBBCIP010000240.1:0-6964 GCA_037189785.1 Alphaproteobacteria bacterium | reverse complement strand
TCTCGAACGTGCGCCCCAAGCCGTGCTCAAGGATGTTCAAGATGGCATTATCAGCCGAAAACGCGCACACACTATATATGGGGTTGTGATAGACGAAGCGGGGAATCTGGATGACCAAAAAACCATTTCTCTCCGTTCACTACATAATACCTAATTATCATAGCAGGCGATAAACGTTCTCTCCTTAGCGATTGATAAAACGATCCATGACCTATAGATTGCATTGAAATATTTCACGCACGACAATGGCGGATCTATAGTCTGTGACAATAGTCTACGTTGATGGGGATGCTTGCCCCGTTAAGCAAGAAGTCATACAAGTGGCTTCACGCTATTCTATGCAAGTTGTCATGGTGAGTAATCAGGGCTTACGGTCAGCCATTCATCCCAACGTAAAAAATATTCTTGTAGGACCAGAATTCGATGCCGCCGATAATTGGATCGTGCAGACCATTGCTGAAAACGATATCGCTATAACGGCTGATATTCAGCTGGCGGCCCGTTGCTTAAATTTAAATGCAAAAGCCCTGAGCCCAACCGGCCATATTTTTACGCCGACCAATATAGGTACAGCTCTGGCCAATCGTGAATTAAATGCTTATCTTCGGGAAGCGGGAGAAATTAAGGGTATGAACCCAAGCTTTTCTAAAAAAGATCGGTCGCAGTTTTTACAATCCATGGACCGCGTCATTCAAACACTTATCAAAAATAGAATGAATATTTAGTCTTTCCTAATTTGGATCTTATGGGCCCAAACATTACGACAACATTACGAAATTATATTTTCAAAATGATTGCCACATTAAATAACACGCGTAAACCGTAAATAATCTTGATTGAAACACCCCAAACACCGTAACAGCTATTAATTAATAGGATTGATTCTCAACTAGGTTGATCAATTAAGTCTGTATAGTAGCGGCAATGGCAATCGGCACCTTTGAATTTCACCGCAGAAGCAATGTAGAGCGATCTATATTATGCGTTTTGCGTGGCGCTTCTATCAAAGACACCGTGGGAACCATAAACAAGCAAAACGCTGAAAGAATAAAGCTATTACACGATACGGCGAAAAGTGATTTGCAGCCATTTCTTAAGTTACGTGAAATAGCAGTAACCAATGGTATCAACATTAACCCACCGCGTTCTCCTTATATAACCACAGGGGAGCTGCAGTTGCTGTGCTGGATTGCCGAGGCGCAAAGGTCCGCATTTGAACTTTCAGCCCTGAAAGCCAAAGATCTTGCACTTGCCATAGCCTATTGTGCTGGCTTGCTGATGGCTGTCGGATTACGTTTGCCGATTACCTCCCTTATCGGAAATACAGCAACAACTCGATACAAATACGAGTAAAAGAGCTGCCTTGCAAACCAAGAAGACATCATTGTTTTTTTGTGATACGCTATTCGGAATTATTAGCAATTTAGGCCATATAAAACGCGATGAAGCTCCTTTTAATCGAAGATGACCAGAAAACGAGTAGCTTCGTAGCGCGTAACCTTGAACAGTCAGGTCATACAGTCGATTGCGCACTCGATGGGGAAAAAGGCATAGAGCTTGGCTCACAAGCCACCTATGACGTCATCATCATTGATCGTATGCTACCCAAACGCTCAGGGCTCGAAGTTACAAGCGAGCTCCGATCCCAAAATATCGAAACGCCTATCCTTATGCTCACCGCCCTCGCGTCAGTGGAAGAACGGGTTGAAGGATTGGATGCTGGTGCCGACGACTATCTCGGAAAGCCATTTGCATACACCGAATTACTAGCCCGCGTTCGTGCTTTAAATCGCCGCAATAGTGCCATCGACAGTAGTGATCTAATCAAAATCGCCGATCTCGAAGTCGACATTCGCCGCCGTCGCGTATCACGGGCTGGGAAGCGCATCGATCTTACGCCGCAAGAATACAAACTTCTGGAATTTCTCATCCAGCGCATTGGTGAAACTGTAACTCGTGCCATGCTGTTGGAAAGACTGTGGGGATATGATTTTGATCCACGAACCAATATTGTTGATGCCCATGTCAGCCGCCTAAGATCCAAGATCGACAAAGGGTTTAATCAATCTTTAATCCGCACCTTGCGCGGTATCGGCTATGTTCTAGATGAGCCTGCCTAAGAAATTTTTCACTATATGGCAAACTGCAACATTTCGCCTCGCGGCGATATTTGCATTAATATTTGGCATTGGCAGCGCCATCCTCTTATTGGTGCTCGATATTGCAATTGCACGATTTGCAGAAGACGAAATACGCGATGCTTTGAATCATCAAATGGCCATCATGCGGGCGGACGTTAAACTTGAAGGTGGATCGGCCTTAGCTAATGTTTTAAAGACTCACTCAAATAGCGACAAACTTGGGCGTTATAAATATCTTGTTATTCCCTCTTCGGGACCATTATTCAGCAACGGACTACCGGAAACTGTTACCGCGATTGAAGGCTTTGATCGTCTCAACATTCCAAATACACAAGACAAATTAGGAAAAACACAAGAAAATATAAGCTATCTTGTGCTGACGGAACGCACGGTTGACGGCACTTTTCTCGCTGTCGGACGCGACACCTCCCCGCTGGAGGAATTGCGGATCGGGCTCAATCATTACGCATTATTAGCTGGTATCGGCTTGATCCTGCTATCGATCCTTGCAGGTTCAATCTTAGGTATGTTATTTCTTCGCCGCCTCGAAGGCGTCAATATGGCGACTAGCCGCATAATTGCCGGGAATATCGCAGAACGTTTGCCTCCGATTGGCTTTGGCCAAGAATTTGAAGAACTCGCCGGCAACCTCAATACGATGTTGGATAAGTTGGAATCAGCAATGGTTTCGGTGCGACAGGTCTCGACCGATCTGGCCCATGACTTGCGAACACCACTTACTCGTCTGCGGAATAGACTGGAAGAAGCCCTAGACAGATCATCAGATAATGATGAATTAATTCGTGATGCGATTGAAGAAGCTGACGAGATTCTTCTGGTCTTCAATGCTTTGCTGCGACTAGTTCAGCTGGAAGGCAACAAGATCAAGCAGAACTTCCAAGATGTTGATCTTAACGAGTTGATTGAACGTATCGTCGAGATTTACCAACCTGCAGCAGAAGAAAGCAACAGAACACTGCTATGCAAGATAACAGGAAAGCTTTTCCTTCACGCCGATCCTGCGCTTTTGAATCAACTTTTGACCAATCTTGTTGATAATGCTTTATCCCATACGCCAGCAGGCACTGTGGTGACACTTGAAGCAAACAGCAGTCCGGAAGGCGTAATTTTGTCCGTTTATGATAATGGGCATGGTATCCCCGACGAAGAGCTCATCAATGTGACCAAACGCTTCTACCGTGTTGATGCCAGCCGCAGCACCCCTGGATTTGGTCTTGGACTAACTTTGGTATCAGCCATTGCCGAAGTGCACGGTGCAAAACTTAATATAAGCAATACCCATCCCGGTTTCTTAGTCGAGATTATTTTTCCAACAACAACAATCAAACCCGCTTAAGGGAAGATGAGCAACTCCATCTTATTTCCATATACACGACGTTTACTCAATTGCCCCAGACCAACCTCCACCCAGGGCCAAATTTAGATCAACCCATGCGATACCGGCATCACGACGGGCTTGTATCATTGCCAGACGAGCGCTTAACAAACCCCGTCGAGCATCCAACACACTCAAATAATCAGACTGGCCTTCTTCGTATCGCCGCTCTGCCAGATGGAGCGCCGTACGCAAGGCATCAGCCTGTGCAGCCCGGGATTCATATATCGAAGTCGCATAACTTCTTGTATCCAAAGAGTCCAAAACTTCACGAAATGCATTTCGAACATTATAGCGATAATTTTCGACCAATTGCTCACGCCGAGCTCGGGCAGCGTCAATAACACTCAACCGCTGTCCACCGTCAAAAATAGTCGCCACAAGATCAACCCCCAAAGACCAGATATTGACCGTATTGCTGAATAAATTGCTGAGATCCGAACTGGCTTGACCTGCTGTGCCCGTAAGCGTGATATTCGGGAAAAGAGCACGCTTCGCCGCCCCGACATCCGCTTTGGCACCAGCTAAACTCGCCTCTGCCGCGCGAAGATCCGGCCGCTTTTCCAACAACTCCGAAGGAATACCCGCTGCCACTACCGGAAGCTTAACAACGTCCACACCAGGACCTACGACTTGAAAACTGCTAACCGCGTCACGCGTTGGCATTTCTCCTGCAAGGACCAACAATGCTCGTTCACTTGCCGCCTGCTGATCCATAACAGATGCCAATTGTGCACGAGTATCTTCAAGCTCTGCTCGTGCACGTTCAACATCGAGCCGTGAAATAAACCCAAGCGTCTCTCGACGCTGATTTAAGCGTAGCGCATCTTCTAAAATCGTCACATTTTCTTCTAACACATGACGGCTTTGAATAAGACTACCCGTTTCTAAATATCCGCGAATAAGTTCGGCGACAATAGAAAGTTTCAACGTCTCCAGAGTATAACTTTCCGAAAGATATCTCTGCCGCGCTGCTTCGCTGGTACTCGCAAGCCGCCCCCACAAATCAACTTCATAAGAAACCGATCCGCCATAATTTGCGCTCTCGCCGGTTACACCGATGCCAGAAACCATCGTCCTTTGTTTTCCGCCACCAGCAAAAACCCCTATGGTCGGAAATTGGCTCGCCCGATTCTGTCTATAGACAGCACGGGCCTCTTGCAAACGCGCAGCCGCAATTATTAAATCACTATTTCGTTCTACCCCTTGCTCAACCAAACGGATTAAAAATGGATCATCAAAGGCGCGCCACCAGTCATTCGCAATAACCCCTGCGGCCATTGAAATATTTTTATCGTACTGTAACGGTAGACTCTGCTGAATCCCTTCCGGTACATTTCGATCTGGGATGCCGCTACATCCAGCAAGCCCGATCAGGGTCACAAATACCACAATAGACTTCGTCATATCGTATGCTCTCCAGCTTTATCAGTGCTTTCCGGCACACGCTCAGCTTCTTTTTTCTCGTTCCGGCGATTTACCCAACGAAATAAAGACGGAATAAAGAATGTGGCAATCAATGTTGACGCCAACATACCCCCAATTACTCCAGTGCCAATCGAGTGGCGAGCATTAGCACCGGCGCCAGAACTGATTGCCAAAGGCAAAACCCCAAGAATAAAAGCAAGAGACGTCATCACAATCGGTCTGAACCGCTGGCTCGCCGCCAAAATTGCGGCGTCCACAACCTTCATACCAGCGCGCACATTCTCGGCAGCAAATTCCACGATAAGAATCGCATTTTTCGCAGACAAGCCAATCAGTGTCACGAGACCGACTTGGAAATAGAGGTCGTTATAAAGATCTCGTGCCAGTACTGCTAGAACCGCGCCGAACAATGCAAATGGGATCGAAAGTATCACGGCTAAGGGGAGTGACCACCGCTCATATTGTGCCGCTAAGATCAAGAAAACGAACAGTAGACCGCCAATAAAAACAAAGGCGGAAGAACCTCCGGCTACTTTTTCCTGATACGCAGAACCAGTCCATGCAATCGTAAATCCTGCGGGTAAATCCTGCGCAAGCCGTTCGATCGCAGCAATCGCTGCACCAGAAGATACCCCAGCAGCAGGATCTCCCATAATTTTTACAGCAGGAAAACTGTTAAACCGCTCAACCAATTCTGCACCAGTGACAAGTTCGGGTGTCACCAACGTATTCAGTGGAACCAGATCTCCTCCTTCTGCTCTGACGTATACGTTACGCAAATCGTCAATCTGGTCACGGGCTGAGCTGTCGGCCTGCAGCTGAACTTGATATGTACGACCGTCGCGATTGAAATCGTTAACGTACAGCCCACCAAAGGTCGCTTGAGTCGATTCAAATAACTGCGTCAATTGAACGCCCATATTGGCCGCTTTATCACGATCAATATTCAAATGAAACTGCGGTGAATTTTTACTGAATGTCGTTCGTACACCTGAAAGATCCGGGTCAGCGTTTGCTTTAGCGATAAATTCTCCAGCAACCGCTGCAATTCTTGCATAATCGCTACTGTTGCGGCTTTCTATATAGAACTCAAAACCACCAGTTGTCGACAGCCCCATGATCGGCGGCAATGTAAATGCATAGATAAAACCATCATTGACCGTCTGACCACCAAACCCCATCGTTTTTAGTGCGAAATCATCCGCACTTTCACCTTTAGATGTCCGCTCGCTCCAATCTCTCAGATGCACAAACTGTGTTGCAACATTTGTTTTCAAAGATCCAGATATCATGTCATAGCCGATTAGGCTGACCCAACCTTCTGCCAGCGGATCTTGTTCGTTAAACGCATCCAGTTGATCCACAACTTTCTGAACACGTGATTGAGAAGCTGCATCAGGTAACGTCGTCAACACCAAAACCGTTCCCTGATCTTCATTTGGAACAAGCGCACTTGGCACCGTACGAAATAGCAAACCGGCAGCCACACAAATTGCCAGAAAGATTCCTAAGGTCAACATCGTATGTCGTAAGAAATATGCGACGCCGCTGCTGTAGCGGCCTGTCATACGACCGAACCAATTATTGAACTTTTTATACCATCCCATTTGCACTTTATCGTCAGAGCGTAACAACAAAGCGCAAAGTGCGTGGGTTAGCGTCAGGGCCACAAATCCAGATATGTCGACTGAAACGGCTATGGTGATCGCAAACTGCTTATACATCACTCCGCTCATACCACCGACAAACGCCACTGGAATAAACACAGAACAGAGAACAAGAACAATAGCGATCACCGGGCCCGTAACTTGTTGCATGGCTTTGATCGTTGCTTCGGTTGGCGGCAAACCCTCGTCATGCATGATACGTTCGACGTTCTCCAGAACGACGATTGCATCATCGACCACAATCCCAATTGCCAACACCATACCAAACAGTGTCAATGTATTGATTGAAAAGCCAAGCAAATACATGCCTGCAAATGTACCGATCAATGACA
>JBBCIP010000239.1:0-5433 GCA_037189785.1 Alphaproteobacteria bacterium | reverse complement strand
CGCCATTGATGCCCTGAAACAGACCGACATCATCTGCGTGCATGTCGAAGCTCCCGACGAAGCTTCGCACGAAGGTCACACCGAAGGCAAGATTAAAGCCCTTGAAGAGATCGACCGTCACATCGTAGGTCCGCTTCATCGTGCTCTGCGTGAACAAGGCGATTATCGAATTCTGGTCACACCAGATCATCCGACCCCACTTCGCACCAAAACCCATAGCCACGGGATCGTACCGCTTGCGGTCGCCGGCACCGGTATTTCAGCCGTTATTGATTCTTATGGGCGAATAGAATCATCTTTAATTCTCGGAAAAAGAGGAATTATTGACTCCGGCCTGCCACGCATGATAGAACACAGGACTGTGTTTGCCCGCTACGGTTATTGGTGTTATTTCAGTCTCTTAGGTATACTCGCCGCGCTCGTGAATTGGTGCGCTGTCACCAGGACCGGGGGAAAGCGAGTAATGTTACCAAAATAAGCCCCAGTCGAGGCTGCGTGTTGTATTGCGCAATTTAGTATCAAGTGCCCGAGTAGTTTAGGCCGTAGGGACTTGGGGGAAAAGCGGTGAAATCTAAACCTGATCCAGTTGATGTACACGTGGGTTCCAGATTACGACTTCGAAGAACCCTTCTTGGAATGAGTCAAGAAAAGCTGGGGGAGGCCGTTAGCCTCACATTCCAGCAGATACAGAAGTATGAACGGGGCAGCAATCGTATTGGTGCCAGCCGTCTTTATCAGTTGTCTCGGGTTCTAGATGTACCCGTGGCATTTTTCTTTGAAGATCTTGTGCTTGAGGCGTCACGGGGTAAGGGGCTGTCGCACCCGCGCCAAGATGCGTATGAAAGCGAAGATCACATGTCTCGGCGTGAAACATTGGAACTTGTTCGCGCCTACTACCGTATCGAAGACAGTGCGGTGCGCCGCCGAATCTTCGAAATGGTCAAAGCAGTCGGCAGTATTGCTTCAAACGAAGAGACCCTCGAAGCTATGTCTGCCAACGAGGACTAAGATCGGCGGGGGCCGATTTCTATGACGACGGCATTATTGCCGGTGTGGGACTTTTACGACGATAGGCTTTCAGGTATGGTCCGCCCCAGTTGAAATGGGGAAGGTCATCCTTGTGACTACGCATGTCTATAAAGTCTGTACAATAGTCGAGGCGCAAGAGTTCGTCGTTCGCTTTTTGGGAAGCGCGGCGGACTTGCGTGACGGCTATATCCACTTATCCACTGGTGAACAGCTTGGGGAGACTCTGCGGCGCCATTACGGTGCTGTGGATCGGGTTGTGATTTACACGGTGGATCTCGATCGTCTTGATCCAAGCCTGGTGAAATGGGAGCCGTCACGCGGTGGCGACTTGTTTCCCCATTACTATGCGCCGTTGCCCCGCGCGGCCGTGGTGGTGGCGTATACGATCGAGCGTGGACCTGATGGTTCGTTTCCCTGGTCTTTGGAAAGCACAGCTCCATGATCCTGCCCTATGCGGTGTTACGGCCTTTGATCTTTTGCTTCGATGCGGAAACGGCCCACGGGCTTTCGATCCAGGCGCTCAAAATGGGTTTGGCCGGTACGGCGGCACCGGTCGACGATCCGGTGTTGCGGTCGATGCTATGGGGATTGGATTTTCCAACACCGGTCGGGTTGGCCGCCGGGTTTGATAAGAACGCTGAAGTGGGTGATGCGGTCTTGGCTCAAGGTTTCGGCTTTGTTGAAGTCGGCACCATCACGCCGCGGCCGCAACCGGGCAATCCAAAGCCGCGCATGTTTCGGTTGACCAAAGATCGTGCTGTCATCAATCGCCTTGGCTTTAACAACCAAGGGTTAGACGTCATGACGTCACGCTTGCGGGCGCGTCTGGCTGATGGGACGGCGCGTGGCGTATTGGGCGCCAATGTCGGCGCCAATAAAGACAGTGCCGACCCGGCCGCAGATTATGTCACGGGGATTCGGGCGCTGGCCGATTATGCCGATTACATCACCATCAATATTTCGTCCCCAAACACGCCGGGCTTGCGCAGTTTGCAACGCCGCGATGCCTTGGATCATTTGCTCGGGGCAGCCATGGCGGCCCGGGCCGACGCGCAAGCGCATTCAAAGGCCGGTGCGGTTGGTGCACGCCGAACCAATGTTGGAAAACCAATTCCTATTCTGGTCAAAATCGCGCCTGATCTGACGACGGAGGAACGCGAAGACATCGCCGCCGTGGTGATCAAACATAACGTAGATGGATTGATTGTTTCGAACACGACGATCAGCCGACCCGAGATCTTGACCGATGCGCAACGCACAGAAACCGGTGGCCTGAGTGGTGCCCCGTTATTGGGGCTGGCCACAAGCGTGCTGCAAGATATGTATCGCTTGACGAAAGGGACATTGCCGCTGGTCGGTGTCGGCGGTATTGCCTGCGGGGCGGATGCTTATGCCAAAATTCGGGCTGGGGCATCGTTGGTGCAGTTATATTCGGCAATGGTTTATGAGGGCCCCCGTTTGGGCCGGACGGTCGCTGTGGAGCTTGCCGCCCTTCTCAAGGCCGACGGGTTCAAATCAGTGACTGAAGCCGTCGGCGTGGATGTGAAGGGCGTATAGCTGCCGGGGCTATAGCCCCGTTTATACTGTGGACACCAGTTTAGGAACTGACGTCCATTTGTGATTGCAGATAATTTTGTTCACCCACTTGCTTGATCAATTCAAGCTGGGTTTCGATCCAGTCGATGTGCTCTTCCTCGGACTCGAGAATGTCTTCGAGCAATTCGCGGGAAATGTAATCTCTCACCTGTTCGCAATAAGCGATACCGTCGCGCAACGCCGGGACGGCGTCGTGTTCAAGCGCCAAGTCAGCCTCGAGAATTTCTTTGACGTTTTCACCGATCCGCAAACGATCCAGATGCTGCAGATTTGGCAGGCCTTCGAGGAACAGAATGCGGTCCATCAGTTTGTCCGCATGTTTCATCTCGTCGATGGATTCTTCGTACTCTTTACTGGCCAATTTACCGAAGCCCCAGTTTTTGAGCATGCGGTAATGTAGAAAATATTGATTGATGGCGGTCAGTTCATTCTTCAATGCGGCATTGAGAATTTTGATGACCGTGTCGTCGCCCTTCATCGGTCCGCTCCATGGCTAAACAATAAAGCCGGAGTCTAGGCGGTACAGGGCATCGCGGTCAATCACTATGATTGAAATTAACTTTGAAAATCAATCGCATAGCTGCTTTTAAGTGCGTTGCGAAGTCATTCTTAAGAGGGGCTTAACCGGCACCGACCGGAGCACGCCGACATTCATCTTGGAAAATGTTCAAGGCGTGGGAAACACATTTGCCGCACTGCGGGGTAGCCCCCAAGCAACGGAACAAATCGGACGCACTCGAAGCGCCGGTTCCGCGTTGTGCAACTTCGCGAACTGTCTTTTCTTTCAGGGCGTTACAGATACAGACATACATCGTCGTTTGAACCCGGAGACATTCTTTAAGCTTCCCTAGGAATGATTCTTAATTGAAACAGAGGCTGTCGTCAATAACAATGCGAATGACTTGCAGAAGGTGGTGGGGTGTGGGTGTGTCTAACTATTGGTCTTAGACCTGTGCTATGGCTATAAAATCCACAGGTAATGGCAGCAGGAGCGACGTCATCATGGCTGGAAAAACTGTGACAATTTTTCATAATCCCCGGTGTTCCAAATCACGGGAGACTTTGGCCTTGCTCGAAAGCAAGCGAATCACCCCCGAGATTGTCGACTATCTCAAGACTCCGCCGACGGCCGCGACCCTGAAAAAGATCCTCAAATTATTGGGGCTAAAACCGCGTGAGCTGATGCGCCGCAAGGAAGACGCTTATAAGGCCGAGGGGCTCGATGACCCGAGCTTGTCTGATGCCGATTTGATCGCGGCCATGGTCGCCAATCCGGTTCTGATCGAACGGCCCATTGTGCTGGCCAACGACAAAGCCGCGATCGGGCGCCCACCTGAAGCGGTGTTGGATATTCTGTAAGCCGGGTTTGACTTTCTACGCCGGGTTCGTTGGGGCGGCCAAGGACTGGACCAGACGCCCATAACACCAGGCCAAGGTCAGGCCACGGGCCACCATAAAAATGGTGAACGCCGCCCACAGGCCATGGTTGCCAAAATTCGGCGTCAACAATGGCAAGGCAATCAGAAAAATACCAAGAGCGACGGCGACGGTGTTGCGCATCGCCCGTGTGCGGGTAAGCCCGACAAAAATACCGTCCAGCTGAAAGCTCCAGACTGCAATCAACGGCATGATCGCCATCCAGGGTAAGTGTGCATCGGCGAGTGCCCGGACATCCGGGAGATCGGTCAGCAGACGAATGATCGACGGTCCCAACAGCGCATAGACCGCGACATAAATCATCGCAGCTAAAAACGCCCATTGGCTGGTGACCTTAACGACGCGATGAAGGGACTTTTCTCCGCGTTGGCCTTTTTCTGCACCGACCATGGCTTCGGCGGCGAATGCGAAGCCGTCAAGACCATGAGCCATGAACATCAAAAAATTTAGAAGTAATGCATTGGCCGCCAATGTCGTTGCGCCAAACTGCGCACCGGTGTTGGTGAAGATGCCGAACACCAACAAGATACAGGCTGTGCGCAAAAAGATATCGGTATTGACGACGATAATCCGTTGCAGCGCAGCCATATCTTTCAGAATGCGCGCGGTCAGCATTGATCTGAGCGATAGGGTGAAGTGGCGATGGAAATGCTGCCGGATAATCACGATACCAAGGGTTGCAGCGGTTGTCTCGGCGATGATCGTGCCGAACGCCACCCCTTCCACACCCCAGCCAAATCCAAACACGAATAATACATCAAGACATGCATTCAGCGCATTCAACACAACTTGAATAAGCAGGGCGCTGCCGGCTTTTTGGATGCCGAGCAGCCAGCCCAAAACGACAAAGTTGATTAAGGCGGCCGGGGCCGACCAAATGCGAATGGCGTAATATTTTTGCGCCTCAATCTCTATGCTGGCGTCGGCATCGAGCAACGAGAACGCGATGAGCCCCAAGGGTTTTTGCAGCAGGATGACCAAGCACCCGAAGCCTATGGCCAACATGGCGGCGCGCGAAAACGCGGCTCCGGTATCGGTCGCGTCACCGGTTTTTAAAAACGCGCCAAAGCCCTGGGCCGTCAAGCCGGTGGTGCCCATGCGCAAAAACCCGAGCCCCCAATAGAGGAACGAGAAAACCAAGGCTCCCAAAGCAATGGCGCCAAGATAGAGGGGGTCGGGCATATGCCCCATGACGGCCGTATCAACTGCGCCCAAAAGCGGGGCTGACGAGTTGGCAAGAATAATCGGGCCGGCTAAGCGCCACATGCGCCGATGCAATTCGGGCGTCGAGGGTTCGGTGGTCATGACCGCATACAGGTTTCAAAAACAGCGCGGAAAATACCCGCTAACGCTGCCGCTTATGTCATGGCC
>JBBCIP010000238.1:0-3238 GCA_037189785.1 Alphaproteobacteria bacterium | reverse complement strand
ATTTTTGCGACATGTTGGGGGTCGCCGTGTTCGCCATAACCGGTGGTTTGATGGCGGCGCGCCTGGGCCTTGATATTCTTGGATTCCTGGTTCTGGGTGTGGTCACGGCCATCGGTGGCGGCACCATGCGGGACGTTATCCTCGATATACCCGTGTTCTGGGTAAGGGACCCTAATTACTTGTTGGTCGGGGCGGTGTCCGGGGCCGTTGTCTATTTTCTGGCGCCGGTTTTTCAATCTCTGAATAAGACCCTGTTATGGCTCGATGCCGCCGGGATCGCTTTGTTTGCCGTTGCCGGCGCCGGTTGGGCGATAAGCGTAGACGCGCCGATGGCCGTTGTCATTTTCATGGGCGGGCTCACCGCTGTGGGCGGCGGATTGCTACGCGATATCTTGGGTAATACGGTGCCGTTCATCTTTCAGCGCGAAATCTATGCTCTGGCCGCTTTGGCGGGAGCCGCAATCTATGCCGGGTTGCAGCGCTATGGGGTGGACAATGCTGTTGCGATGACGATCGGCGGTAGTGTCACCTTTGTGTTGCGGGCGCTGACGATCTGTTTTGATCTAAAACTACCTGTCTACAAACAATCATAACTGACGAGAAAGAGTGTACAGTTCGTGACAACACAACAATTATATCTGGAACGTGATGGCGCTATTGCGACCATAGTTCTGAACCGCCCCGAAAAGAAAAACGCTCTGACCCAAGCGATGTGGGAAGCCATTCCAAAGCTTGTCGCCGATGCAGCGGTCGATCCCGCCGTCAAAGTCATTATGGTGAAATCGGCGGCAACCGGGGTGTTCAGCGCCGGGGCCGATATCAGTGAATTTGAGGAAATCTCCAAAGATCCGGCGCGGCGCGAAGCCAATCGGGTGGCGGTGCGTGAAGCGCAAAGACAACTGGCGCGGGTCGAAAAACCGACTATTGCCGTGATTGACGGCCCCTGTGTGGGGGGTGGTTGCGGGTTGGCCTTGGCCTGTGATTTACGGCTGGCGACGCCGACGGCGCGGTTCGGCATTACCCCGGTCAGGCTTGGTTTGATCTATAGCGTGCAAGACAGCAAGCAGCTGGTCGATGTGGTCGGCCCGTCCCACGCCAAATCGATTTTGTTTACCGGTCGCCTGGTCGATGCCGAAGAAGCGCTCAGGATCGGGCTCGTTAACGCCCTTTATCCGGTCGACCGCTTGGACCAGGATGCGCGGGATTTTGCCGAAACCATTGCCCAAAATTCACAATGGGGTGTCCGCGGTATTAAGAAGATTATCCGCATGATCTTGGATGGTGCGGTCGATGATACCCCCGAAACCGAAGAGATGTTCCGGCGCAGCTTCGGGGGTGACGATTACAAGGAAGGGGTCGAGGCGTTCTTGACCCGGCGTAAAGCCAATTTTCCGTATACCTGACTTATCCCTGCAACAGACGCAGGACGGCGCCGACCAAAGCCGCCAGCAACAGGCCGACGCTGGCGATCACCGAAATCAAAAAACCGGGGCCGCGTTTGGCCGGGTCGGCAGTGTAACTGACTGTGTATAGGGCCCGGCCCAAGGGCCACAACAGCCCGAACAGCGCCGGCCAAATGGCGGGAAAGACACCATAGGTCAACCATAGTGCGGGCAGGAACAGAACGATCTGTTCAACGGTGTTTTGCTGCACACGGAAGGCGCGGCGAAACTCCTCGGGTCCCTCGGTCGACGGCGCTTTGACATTGAAGCGATCGCGCGCCCGCCCGGCGAGCACGAAGGTCCAGACATAGACCAACAATGCCAAGATGCTGACTAGAACGGTGAGCAGAAATGCGACAGTCATGATTGCCTCTCTCGTGGTCTGTTGGGGGGCAGTTGGGTGGTATGTTGCCTATTTGGCGAATGCCTTGGTTCCGTATACTATGCCGCTCAATACTATGTCCCAAATGTCAAACAGTGCTAGACCTAAATGACCGCATCCAGCCGCAAAGTGTTCGATCCTGCGTTTCCGCTTTACCAACAAGTCGCGGATAGTTTGCGCCGCGATATCGAAACAGGGGTCTATCCTGTCGGCAGTTCTTTGCCGACCGAAGCCCAGTTATGCACGGATTTCGAGATCAGCCGTCACACCGCTCGCGACGCGCTCCGGTTGCTTGAGCAGGCCGGATATGTGTCACGACGGCGCGGGGCCGGAACCTATGTGGAATCGAACCGGCCGAAAAGCCGCTATGTGCAATCGCTTGGCAGCCTCAATGATTTGTTCCGTTATGCCCACGATACGCGGTTTGTGCCGGAAGAAACGCGGCGCTTCAAAGTCAGCGACCGGCAAGCGGCGTTTTTGACCGCCGAAGTCGGCACATCCTGGCTCAAGCTCAGTGGTCTACGGTACCCGATCCTGAGCGAACGACCGTTTTCGATCACGGAGATCTATTTGGATCGTAAGTTCGAAAGCTTGCTGCCGACGTTGGAAAGTTATCGCGGCGCCATTTGTGCGTTGTTGGAAGATCGGTTTCCGGTGCGCATCGGTCGTATCGGTCAGGATATCCAGGCTGTGACCTTATCCGATGCGGAAGCGGACCGCTTGGATGTCAAATCCGGATCGGCAGCGCTGAAAGTGGTGCGCCGTTATTACGACACCGACAATGCGCTGATGGAAGTTTCAAGCAATCTTTATCCTGGCGCACGCTTTACCTACAGCTCGTCGATCGACCGCGATGACGGCGCGTGACGCAAAAGACCGTCACCCCCGGACTTGATCCGGGGGTCTAGGGCGTTGCTGAATCAACTGACTGCGAGAACATCATGGATTGCCGGGTCTAGCCCGGCAATGACGGTCTATAGTTGGCCGCAGTAGGAATACCGGATTATAAAATTTTTATGCGTACCTTAACCTAACGCGCGGACCGCGCGGCGTTGGCAATCCGCAAACACGCGCGGGCGCAAATGGATTCCGCGGGTAACAGCGATGACTTGGCGTCACCCTCGGCTTCGGTGACAATGCGCAAGGCCGCGACCAAGCGTTCTGCGGTCCAGCGGTTCAATTGGGCGGTGAAGATCGGCACATCTTTGAAGAACACCGGCGGCCGCAGTTTCTTGACGGCTTCATCGGCTCGTGCCCCTTCGCTCATGTGACCGGCGGCTTCATAAAAGCGCAGTAAGCGGCGTGACACTGCGCGCAAAATGGCGACCGCATTTTCACCTTGGACAAACGCTTTGGCCAAAGCGCGATCGAGCTTTTCCAACTCACCGCCGGTTGTGGCTTCGGCCACCGCATC
>JBBCIP010000237.1:0-11735 GCA_037189785.1 Alphaproteobacteria bacterium | reverse complement strand
CCATCGTCCAACCTTTTGGCGAAACCTTACTCGAGACATCACGCCCAAAAGCTTAAGCTAGCGATCCTAGCTTAAGTCCTAGCGTTTTATGCTCCTGCAATGCGGCAGTATTATGGCCGGAAATGCTGCATAAGCTCCCATACGGGGGCCGCGCTATCAAGGTTTAGAATAGCGGCTTCTGTGGCCTCTAGTCTATTGCCGAGTATGGGCTTGGCGCATTCCCGGAACTTGCGCAGCAACTGCTCGTCCGTTAATGGGTTGGCTTTGCTGCCTATGGGCATCGCCACCCGCGTTTCCACCACGTCGCCGGTGGTCAGAGTGACGATCACCTCGGTTGGGAATTCACTTTCAAGCTTATCGACCGATTCAAGGGTCGCTTTTTGCATTGCAGCGCGAATTTCCGGCTTAAAAATTGCGCCTTCCTCATAATCCGCTAATGTGGCCGCCCCATTGACGAGGCCAAGGGCCACGGCAAATTCCATGGAAAAACGCGCCTGCATCGGCTTTTGCGGATCATGATACATCAGATTGGCCAAATGGGCGGCCGGGGCGCGAACGCGCACATCAGCGACATCGGCTTCCGTGAATTTATGTTTTTCTTTTAGTTCAAGAAGGCCGTCTAACGACCTGTGAATACTACCACAATTTGGGTACCGCTTGACCTTGAGACCATGAGCATCAATGGCCAAAGGGGTGCCGATATCGGTGGTTTTGAAGGACAGTGTTTGGCCGTGTTCCGCGGCACCCTTCAAGCCTTCCCGCAAACTGTCGCGGTCAGGGCCGACCATCAGCATGCCCATGCCGTTTGGACCCTCCAATGTCTCGGGCCCGGCAGTAACACCACCACGCGCTAACTGCGCCGCCATGATCCCACCTTTGGCGGCGAGGCCTGCATGGAGCGGTTTGGTCATGGTGCCGAATTGCGACATGAACCCAGCCGCCAGGCTGGTCGACATCGAAATAGCGTTACGGGCCTTGTCGGCATCCAGTTTCAGCAACCGGGCACAGGCTGCAGCGGCGCCGACCGCGCCAAGCGTGGCCGTGGCATGCCAGCCGCGTGACCGGTGATATGGGTTCATGCCTTGGCCAACGACACACAGGATTTGCAGGCCGACGATATAGGCGTCGATCACATCCCGGCCGTGGGCGTTCTCAACTTCGGCCAGGGTCAAAAGTGCCGGGGCGATGACGGCGGTGGCGTGGGCTTTGGCCGGGTCGAAGTTGTCGTCGAAATCCAAGGCATGGGCGGCGACACCGTTAATCAGCGCCGCCCAGGGTGCCGATAACCGTTGCTCATGACCAAAAACGGTCGCCGGGCCATCGCCCCAATGACGGACCACTTGGAAGATTGTTTCGGTCGCCTCATCGCGTGCGCCCGGTACCATGACCGCTAAAACGTCAATAAAGGCGCGCAATGCCTTGTGGCGGCTTTCGTTGGACCAGTCGGCAGGGACCGTGGCAACCCATTGACCATAAGCAGCAGTTGGGCCGGTCAATAAATTGCCGGCCGGATTGTTTGATTGGGACATCGTGACCTTATGCCGCTTTGCTACGACGATTGCGCAGGATGCGTTCTGTTAATGCGAAGTCTTTCGGATTGTAGACGTCGATCGGTGCATCGGCGAACGGCATCAGAACCACTTCCAGCTTCAGACCGCTGCGCATGGATACCAAACGCTCGGCTTGCTTCAAGGTAATCAGTTGAAGCTTGTACAGAACAAGGAAAGGCAAGCCGAACGCCTTTAACAAGCGCCGCGGTTTTTTGCCGAATTGGCCGCCACCTTCAAAGGCGCGCGCACCTTTGATCGCTTTGGGGTTCATCAAGCTATACAGATTGCAGCTTGAATACCCTTGATCCCGCAAGCGGTGGAACGCCCGCATGCCATCGGGGTAGGCCGCCAAAACGTCATTGGCGCGGGTCATGCCGACCAGTACATCGGCGTTGCGCTTCAATCCGTCCCGGCAATAATGGCTAATCATTTCAGGCGTATGGAGCGCATTATCCCCGGTCGAGATCAGCAACGGATAGGGATCTTCCAGTTGGTCGACGGCGCTCAGCACGCTTTGGTATAGATTGATATCGCTTTTCACGGTGGAAATACGACCGGAATCCAGCATCTCGGCCAAAGCCGGAATAGACCGCAGGATTTCCGGGGATTCAATGGAAATCACAACCCGCCCGATTTCAGGTGTCGCCAAGAGGGTATCGACCACCCGTTCCAGCATAGGGGTGCCATCAAGCACGACCAAACACTTGTGGCTTAATCCTTGGATCTTTGCCACCGGATCTTCTGCACCGAGGCGGCTTGCGGCCATAACGAGTGCTGTATATTTCACATTTCCCTCCATCGCAGGTTAACCCCACGTATCCATTCAGTAAGACAGATCCATTCAGTAAGACAGATCTAAAATTGCTAACCTACTTAGGTTAACTTTTAGGCGTTTTTTTGACTTCAAACAGTATTTTACTGTTATCTCACGACCATTTGAAGTGGTCAGTGACGGACCCAACGGGCTAATTTGCCGAAAGTTGCCGCATCGCGATCACTGTAACCAAAACGCAACAGTAAATAATAGGCAATCGCTAAAGTTCCAGCTACCCCTAGGATACGGGGAAGGGTCTCAGCATCGATCATAGTAAACGACACGGCTGCCACCAATAAGGCGCCAAAAATCGACGCCACGAGCGGGCGGATAAGGCGCCGATCATAAGGATTGAGATCGTATAAAATCCGCACTTGCAGTAGGCTCGCAATACTGGGGAAATTGATGCCGATGGCTGTCGCAACCGCAGCACCCGTCGGTCCCCAAAGCGGGGTCAGCCACAACATCAGGATCAGGGTTATCGCAAAACCGACAATGCCATTGATCAACGGTGTCCGCGACCGCGCCATCATTTCCAACAAGGCCTGGGATGGTCCGGTGAACGCTTCAACGGCGCGGCCGATGGCGAGGATGCCGATGAGAATGGCCGCCCCTGGGTAGCTTGATCCTGCAAATGAGGCAATGTCTTCACGTAAAATAATGACCGTAATTCCGACAGGGAGAAAAAGAGAGCAGATGAGGCGCGTCGAAAATGCATACATGTCTTGCAGGGCGGTTCGTTCGGTCAGAGCATTTTTTGCAGATGCCATCGGCGCCATTACATATTCGAAACTTTGACGTATGACTTGCAAGGTACTGACGACTTTGCGGGCTACAGTAAAGGTACCTGCAGCAATAGCGCCCCCAGCTCCGGGAATCATATAATTGAGGACAAAAACTGGGAAGTTAGAATGGGATTTTTTTAAGAAATTATTACCGCACATCGGCAATCCGAACTTCGCCATTTCCCGCAACAGCGGCCAATCAATCGGTGTCCGCCACATTTTCTTAAGATCGTAATGGCGAGCCAACAATTGAAGACTCAAAGCCCCAGCAGCTACCAGCGCCACGAGATGGGCAATAAATAGTCCATAATAAATAAAGCCCATAAAGAAGAATAGCATGCCACATATAAGCCGGAGACCCTGCTCATAAAATATGCGAACTTTTACCTCTGGTCCAAATACACGTCGTGCCCTGACGGCAGATGTGCTGACATCAATAAAACACCACAAAGGGATGGCCCAAGCGTAGATTGCGATGATGATATCGAGGTCTTCTGAAACTTCAGGAGCAGCATTTATGAATTCATCAAGCCAAGGCGAAGCCAAGGATAATATTGCTGCCATGAGCACGCTCAGTGTAATGCTAATGACAAGTGCTGCTTTTAACACTCTATGGCTATGATCTTCATCTGTGCTGGCAGGGATGTAGCGTTGCAAGGCGGTGGTCATGGCCAGGTCTGACAACCCAGTGGAGACAAGGACGTAACTCCACAACACAACAAACACGCCATATGTTGGCGCACCATAAAAATAAGCAAAGGCAAATAAACTCAGCAGTTCAATAACCGCCCCAAGCTTCCCTAAAAAGGCTAAGCCGGCGCCGCGGGCGACATCGCGGTTATCTTCCGGGCGCTGGGGCATGGTTTGCGTCAATCCTCGGTATAGACGACGACCAGCAAGCCTGCGCCAAGGAATAGGAAGAACGGGGCCCAGGCAGCGAGTTCAGGCGGAATACGGCCGAATTGCCCCATCGCCAGCATCAGATTGTCGATGATGAAATAGCTAAAGCCAAAGGCCATGGCCATCGCGATCCGGATAAACAATTGACCGCCACGGACGACGCCGAACGCCGCTAAGGCCGCCAGCAGCGGCATCAGCAATGTGGCCATGGGGGAGGCGATTTTGTGGTTCAAAGACGCGCTTAACGACCGCATCGGATAGCCTTCCCGCTCCAATTCCGCCATGGCTGTCACCAGCGAGCCAAACGATACTTGTTCGGGGATCACGGCCAGGGCCAGAAACCGCTCGGGGGCAATGCCGGTGTCCCAGGTGGTTTTGGCTTCGGTCCCAACCAACTGGGTGGCGATGTCGAAATGGCGGACATCGAACATGGTCCAACCGCCATCCTGATAGGTCGCGAAATCAGCTTTTGTGACGCCTTGCAAGCGGCCTTCGCCATTTCGCACATACACTGTGACGTCATCGACCACCAACATCCGACCGCTGCGCGCCACACTGGCCACTTCGACCAGATTGGTGCCATCCAGGACCCAAGTTTGGGTCACGCCATCGGGGGCAGGCGGCGCATCAAGGGCATAGCCATTTTTTTGCCAATGCCGTAACTCGGCAGTCGCACGGGTGACGACGGCTTCATTAAAGATGAAATGAACCAACCCGATACCTGCGGACACCACTACCAAAGGCGCGATGACCTGGTATGCGGACAACCCGGCGGCTTTCATGACCACGATTTCACTGCCCTGGTTCAGGGTCGTATAGGTCAGAATAGCCGCCAGCAGGGCCGTAAACGGTACGAATTCCGATAGCAACTGGGGAAAGCGCAATTCGATATAGCGCAGGATCGAGGCGTATGTTGACCCTTCCACCGATAAAATGTCCTCGGAATCCGTCAACAAGTCGAGAATTTGCAAGACCACGGTAATGCTGATCAACAGCATCACAAAACGCAGCAAATAGGCTCGCCATAGATAATTGCTGATGATCGGTGGCGGTAAAAGTGAGGAAAAGGTGGTCATCTCTCAACTCTCCTTTTCCGCTTTTTGAATGACCCGAAGAACGCCAAAATGGCCTGCCAGCCCATTTCAATCCAGCGCAACGGTTGCCCGCCGACAGTACTGGATGAAATATGAAACAGCCTAAAACTCAGCACAAAGAATAAGATCGTCGGTAGCCATAAGGTCAATAGAACAGGCCCTTTACCGAGACTTGAGTAGACTTCGCCGAATTCCAGCATTTTATGCAGGAATAACATAACGATAACGCCGAACGCGATACCGAGCGAGCCACCCGCGCGTTTGCTGACTACACCAAGCGGGATCGCAAAAAATGGAATGGCCAATAACATGATCGAGCGCACGATCCGGGCATGGAAGGCGGCCTTGGCTTCGGTCGCCTCGGCCGTGTCACCGTTCATGATCGCGGCCAACTCCGGCAAGGTTTTCTCAAGCGAGCGGTCACCCCGATCGCGGAATTCTTCGGCCCGGGGCAGGGCGACAACGAAATCATGGGTGTCGAAGGTTAAAATCCGGGGTTGGGTTTGTTTCATGTCGAGGTCGACCAGCACCCCATCTTCCAGCCTCAACACCAGGCTCCCGAGGTCTTCCGTCGCAAAAAACCGGCCTTGGCGCGCGGTGATGGCTGAAATTCGCCCGGTAGCGGAGGTTTTTTCAATAAAGATCCGATCCAGGGTTTGCCCGCTGTCGCGGGAGCCCTCGATCCGCAAGGTGACATCCTTGCCGATTTTGGTGAATTCCCCAGCTTTGATGCTGGCGCCCAGGGTCCCGCTTTGGACCTCATAGGCTAGGTTGGCGTAGGCGTAGCGGCTATAGGGCTGGACGTAACCCGACAAAAACAGGCTGAAGATCATCAACAGGAACGACAGTATCATCAGCGGCGGCAACATTTTCCGCAACCCGATCCCGCTGCTTTGCATGGCATCGAGTTCGCTGGTTTGCGACAATCTACGGAACCCGAGCTGAATCCCAAGGAAAAAGCCGATCGGCAGGGCCAAGCCCAAATAGTGCGGCACAAGGTTGCCAAGCATCCGCCAAACCACAGAAAATGGCCCGCCTTCGTTGATAACGAAGTCGAAAATACGCAGCATCCGTTCGAGCAATAGCAATAATGCCGCGACCCCAAGCGTAACCAGGAGCGGGATCATCACCTGACGGAGCATATAGCGGTGAATGCGAAACACGTCTCGACCTTGGCTCCTCGTGAAATTCCTTTCTTTTCCCAGGCTACCCCCGGGTGTGCAAGCAAAAAATGTTTAGCATCACAGTATTGACAAACTCTGTAGCTAGGACAGTCTTCAAGAATGGCATGGCAGGAAGGTCGGGCTTGCGGATGAAACGGCTGTTGCGACATATCGCTTTGGGCGTGCTGCTAACGGGTGTTGCCTCAACTGCTGCGGTGGGGGCGGCCGTGCAAGATGACCCTAATCTCCCAAAAGTCGGAGATGACCCGGCAAAATGCCTGAATCTGCCTGATCGACCGGATTTAATTGTGCGAGCCTATAACTTTAAAAGCCACGAAGGGCAGGTCAAATATGTCCTGTATGGTGACAAGGCCGAGGACTTTTTGGCCAAAGGCAAACGATTGTTTAAACTAGAGGTGCCGGTTAAGGAGGAGGGAACGGAAGTTTGTATTTCGTTACCCCGTACCGGCAATTTTGCCTTGGGCGCCTTTCACGACATCAATGGTAACGGTAAAGTGAACGTACCCCCGGACGGGGGGGGATTTTCCAATAACCCGAAAATTGTCTTTAGCCCTCCTTCTTTCAAAAAGGCGGTTTTCACCGTCGGTCCGGGTGTGAACAGGATCGAGGTCGAAATGCGTTATCTGTTCCGGTGACTTTGCTTTTGATGCGACGCTGTAATTTTGCCGACATAGGGCCTGGATCTGTCTCGGACGGGTTGATTGCGATTGTGCGAGACGGTAGTCTCCCGGCCGATTCTGCGGCAGAGCATAGGGTTGGTGCCGGCGTGCACGCAGGGTGGGGGACACAATGCATTTAGTCGGCGTTCTGAGCAATCCAGCAAGCACACGCAACCGTCACCTGTTGGGCCAGGTTTCTGAAGTCGTTGACAACTTCGACGGGGTGTTTCATTTCGAAATCTCGGATATTGCCGACGTGTCCTTGGCATTGAAGCGTTTCGCAGAACAAGGTGTCGATATCATTGTCGCCAATGGTGGCGACGGAACCATTCAAGCAATCTTTTCCTGTTTGATGCGGGAACATCCTTTTGCTGTTATTCCCCCGATCGCGGTTTTGCCTGCGGGCAAAACAAATATGATCGCCGAAGATCTTGGCGCGCGTCAGCCAAAGCCGCACGTGTACTTGCAGCAATTGCTTGAATTGAACCGCAGTGGAAAACTGGGGCGGTATCTCGTCAAAAGACATTTGCTGAAAGTGGATGGCATACCGGGTGAGCCCACGCTTTATGGCATGTTCTTTGGTACGGCCGGGATCGTAAAGGGCATCGAGTTGTGCCGTCGCATCGTTTATCCGTTAGGATTGCCGAATATCTTATCGCATCCCTTGGCAATTATTATAATGCTGTTCGGCACCATCTTCGGTGGCTTGATCGGCCGTAATCCGCTGACGACCGATCCGTTGGCTTTGCGTGGGTTATCGGTTGACGTGCCGCGGCAAAGATATTTTGTGATCACGATAACAACGTTAAATCGCTTGATCCTTGGGCTACGTCCGTTTTCACAATCGGGGAGCGGCGCCTTGAAGGTGTTGAGTGTGGTGCAAAGTCCGTTGACCGTTGCCCGTGCCTTCTGGGCTGTTCTGTCGCGCAACCTTAAAAATGCGCCTGAGGCCGGAATCGTCGCTGAACAAGTGGAACGTGTTGAATTGACGTTAAGTTGCCCTATGACATTGGATGGCGAGCTTTATCACTTGCCTGGTGAAACAACGATCAATGTCACGGAAACTCCTGAACTGGAGTTTGTACAATTCGACGAAAAAGCACTTGCCGCATGACAGATAATCGCCGTCATAACTTGCATCAGGTGATTGATGCCGAACTGATGTCGCCGGTGGATGAGCGAGTGGCCGTGAGTGCGCGCATTCTTAGCGAGCGCTTGGGGACATCGGTGGTTGCGGTGTTGTTTTATGGATCGTGTTTGAGAACCGGCGACTTCACCGATAAGATCGTCGACTTCTATGTTTTGGTCGATGACTACCGCAAGATGTGGCCGGAACGACGGGCACTGGCTTTAGCCAATCGCTTGTTGCCGCCGAATGTGTTCTATGCCGAAGTGCCGGTCGATGGCGGTGAGGTGCTTCGTATCAAATATGCTGTGCTGTCGCTTGCTCATTTTGAACGTCTGACATCGGCGCGGACATTGAATTCATCGGTGTGGGCGCGCTTTGCGCAACCGGCGCGGTTGCCATGGTGTCGCGATGATGCGACCCGGGGCAGAGTCACGGACGCGGTGGCCAATGCCGTCTTGACGACGATCGGTGCTGTGCTTCCGCTGATGATGAAAACTTTTTATCCTCTGGACCTTTGGACGAAAGCGTTTTCAGAAACATATCGCGTCGAATTACGATCTGAAAAAACAGGCAAGGGCGGCGAGATCGTTGGGCTTTATCATGATCGATATGTGTCCATATCACCTGTGGCTTTAGCGGTATTGGACAGTCACATTGCCGATGGTGGGCGCTATACACAGCCTGACGATACCATGTCATTCAAGGCGTCGAAATGGCGCTGGCGATTACGCCGCCTTCAAGGCAAAACGCTGAGCGTTTTGCGCTTGATCAAAGCGTCGTTTACCTTTGATGGCGGTATCGACTATCTGGCTTGGAAAATCAGTCGCCATTCCGGGGTACCGATAACGGTCACCCCGTGGCAGCGGCGACATCCCGTGTTGGCTGGCCTAGCGATGTTTTGGCGTCTGCGTCGGAAAGGGGCGTTTCGCTGAGCGTCGCATCACGCACCGCCGCAAATTTTTCCAACATCGTATCGATTTGCTCGGCCGTGTGTGCGGCGGACAAACTGCAACGCAGCAGATAAACGCCAGCAGGTGTGGCCGGTGGGAACGCAAGATTGACGTAAACCCCAGCTTTCAACAACGCGCCCCAAAACCGCATGGCGTCGGCTTGATCGCGAATGATGACTGCGCTGATCGGGCTGACCGGTGCCCCAAGCTCAAAGCCAAGCTTTGTTAAGCCATCGTGCAATTGTTGCGCATTGCGCCACAGCTTGTCTTTCAGGTCAGGTGAACTGCCCATGATCTTGATGGCTTGAATGGCCGATGCCACCACTGATGGCGGTAGGGATGCCGTGAACAGATACGGGCGACATACATAGCGTAAGACTTCGAACTTCGGATGATTACCGACGCAGAACCCACCAATGGTGCCGACACTTTTGCTGAATGTGCCGACGATGAAATCGACTTGATCTTCAAGCCCGGTTTCTTGAGTGACACCGCGTCCGGTGGCGCCGAATACACCTAGGGAATGAGCCTCGTCGACCAGAACCGAGGCGCCATGGGATTTGGCGACGGCCACCAGTTCTCGCAACGGGGCGATATCACCCAGCATGCTGTAAAGACCTTCCAGCACCACCAGGCGCCCAGCCTTGGGATCGATCCGGCGTAAACGCTTATCAAGATCGGCCGCATCGTTATGCTTAAAGCGGATGATGGTGGCGTTGCCCATTTTGCAACCGTCGTAAATGGACGCGTGGCTGTCGGCATCGATCAAAATGAAATCATCGGACCCGCAAAGGGTTGAAATCATGCCGAGGTTGGCTTGATATCCGGTTGAGAAAACCATGGCGTGTTCGGTGCCATAGAATTCCGCCAATGTTTTTTCCAGTTCCAAGTGACCGGCATAGGTACCGTTCAAAACCCGCGATCCGGTGGTCCCGGTGCCTTGGGTATCAAGGGCGGATTTGGCGGCGGCAATACAATCCGGGTGGAAGGTCAGGCCTAAGTAATTGTTGGTTCCGGCCAGAATGGTGCGACGTCCGTTCACAATCGCTTCTGTTTGGGAAATAACTTCGTCCAGACAAAGCGTAAAAGGATTACCGTCTTCAAACGGCAAGCGCGCTTTGGTTTCCAGAATTGATGTAAACTTGTCGAACAAATCCATGCGCCTCACCCCCGAATGATTTTGTGCACGGCTTCAGATACCTGGCCCACACGTTCAAGGTCAGGCAGGATATTTAGCGGAACAGTAATATCGAAATGGTCCTCTATGGCGGCCAAAAGATCCATCACCGTCAATGAATCGAAATCCAAATGGGTTGAGAATGACGTCTCACGCGTGATGGCGATGCCCTTTTTATTGAATGGCGCCAATTGTTTGAGCACTTCCTCGAAAATCTGCTCCTCGGAGAGATTTTTTATGTCGACTTGCATTACTACCTTATCTCCTGAGACTTTGGAGGCGGACGGGAGAACCATACACGCCTAAGTCTTGTTTGTCGGCAACCTTATATCACAGCATATTGGGTTTAAGCCACGTCTATAGATAGGATCTTGTTAAAACAAGCCATTCTGACGATACCAAGTAAGTGTATTCCTCAAACCGTCCGAAATTGTGACCGACGGCTGCCAAATTTCCGTGTGATTTAGTTTTGGGGCGCTGGATGTGGACTTCGCGACCCAATCCGGGTGGGTTAATTCGCGGATTTTGCCCGGGGTGACCATTGGGACGGCGCCGGTTAGTCGGGCGATCCCCAAATTTACCGAGGCCAAGACCGTTAAAGCGGTTGCTGGGACTTCGATGGTGCGGACGGTCCGGCTTAGTAAATTCGCGGCGGTTTCGTATATTTCGGGCAGGCTATAGCCGTTTTGAGCACCATCATCCAATTCAAAGACCCGTCCTTCAACATCAGCGGCTGGGGCCTCGACCATAGCCATGATTGCCGCCACCAAATCCGCCACATAAAGGATCGAGGCACGGTTTTTGCCGGACCCGGGCACAAAGCCGACCCCATATTTCAGGCTTTTGAATATTTTCAAGATCTCCAGATCCCCTGGCCCATAAATGGCCGGTGGGCGCAGGATCGTCCACGATAGTGCGGCATGACCCACGTAATCTTCCGCAGCCCACTTGGATCCGGCGTAATCCGACAAACTCGGCTCTCGGGCCACAAGGGATGAGATATGGATCAACCGGGCCTCGGGCGCCCGGGCTTCGGTGACGCGCAACAATTGGGCTGTGGCGTATGTGTTGGCAGCGAGGAAAGCTTGGCGATCCCGTGCTTTGACGGCACCGGCACAATGGACGACCGTATTCGCGCCATCAACGAGGTCGGCAAGTGCGGCTTTATCCTCGAAACTGCCATGAATCCACGTTATTGCAGCGTTATCGCTTATTGGTGGTGCGCTACGGGTCAGGGCACGCACAGTATAACCACGGCCTGAAAGAGCCGAGGTCAAATGGCGTCCAATAAATCCGGTGGCACCCGTAAGGGCGATGATTGTCATGGTCGTTTTAGGAGTTAGCTTGAGTTTGATGGACAAGCGCATCGTCGAGCACTTGGGCTCGTTGATAAGCCGGACGTTCTCGCAAAGGAGCCGTATATTGTTCAAATGCAGCCCATTTTGGCAGTGTTTTAAACATTAAACCCCAAATGATATGAGAACCGACATAAA
>JBBCIP010000236.1:0-4615 GCA_037189785.1 Alphaproteobacteria bacterium | reverse complement strand
GCCGCAACGTGACCTGAACCGAACGATCCGCCGGACTGAACGATAGCGCGTTGTCGACCAAATTACGAATCACCTGACCGAGAGCATTATCCAGGCCCTGCACGATGACGTCGCGATTTTTAAGATCGGACGCGATCGTTAAGGTAACGCCTGCCGTTCCAGGTTTCGCGGTCGCTTCATAAACCTCCACCATATTGGTGATGAGAGCTTTGATATTGACCGGCTCTTTCTGCTCCCGCGACATTTGCGCATCCAATCGGCTGGCCGCAGCAATATCGGTGATGAGCCGGTTCAGCCGTTTGATGTCATCCTGAGCAATCGACAGGAGTTGCCGCTGTTTTTCCGGGTCGGACGTTCGCGTGACTGTTTCAAGCGCACTGCGCATCGACGTCAGCGGGTTTTTAATCTCGTGACTGACATCAGCGGCAAACCGTTCAACCGCATCCAATTGCTTGAACAGCGCTTCCGTCATATCGTGGATGGCATTGGACAGTTCGCCGATCTCATCACGCCGCCTTGAAAAATCGGGGATGCGGACATTGCGACCATGGCCCGGACGCACGCGATCAGCTGCTTCCGCCAATAAGCGGATCGGACGCGCAATCGTGTTGGCCAAGAAGCCCGACAGCAACAGCGTGACACCCAAGGAAATACCAAAAATTTTCAGAATGTTCACGCGTTCCCGCCGCACCATACGGTCGATATCGGCAGTATCTTTTGATAACAGCAACGCACCCAAAACGCGCCGCAAACGCTGCACCGGGACCGCTACGGTGATGATCGTGACGCCTTGCTCGGTCGAGCGTAGCATCACATCGGTGTCACCACCGAGTGCCGCTAAAACTTCAGGATATTGCGAGGCGTTTTGTTGCAGTTCCTCATCATAAAGCGGCAACACCTCTTTTTGCGCGATCGCGTCGACACCAGCATGGAACAGATCGCCGACTTTCTTGAGATGGGCTTTGAATGTATCGATCGGCGGTAATTTGCGCGTTACGATCAAATTACCCACTGCCAGATCACGGCTATCGACGATCAGATCACCATTCACGCCGAAAAGGCGCGCGCGAATTTCCGCAGGCACCACCAAACGCCCCAGAATTTGGCTGGCCGGTTTGACTTCGATCCGCCGCGCTTCCATGCCGACGGTCGCCGCCTCGCTCAAGGCACCGGCAATAATTTCGCCTTCAATCCGAAGATTTTGAATCCGCGTATCGAGCAAGCTTTGACGGAATTGATCAAGATAGAACACGCTGCCGACCAGGATCAAAAGAGCGATCACGTTCACCGCCATGATGCGGAGCGTGAGCTTTGAAATACGCCGCCGCCGTACGCGACGGCGGGCTCGCTCTTTTGGATGTGCGATATCGGTCAAGTTTTAAACTTCGGTATAGCGGTAGCCGACACCATAGAGCGTTTCGATGCTCTTGAAATCGTCGTCGACGACCCGAAACTTCTTACGCAACCGCTTAATGTGACTATCGATGGTCCGGTCATCGACGTAGACGTCATCGGAATAAGCCATATCCATCAATTGTTCACGGCTTTTGACGTGGCCAGGGCGTTGCGCCAAGGCTTGGAGGATCAAGAATTCGGTCACTGTCAAATTGACCGGCTGGCCATCCCATTCACATAAGTGCCGGATCGGATCGAGCCGCAGCTTACCCCGGACCATGATTGATTCGGCGCCATCCTCGCCATTGGCAGGGGACGCCCCGACTTCGGCCCGGCGCAAGACGGCACGGATCCGTTCAATCAGCAAGCGTTGGGAAAACGGCTTCCGAATGTAGTCATCGGCGCCCATTTTAAGCCCGAGCACCTCGTCGATCTCGTCTTCCTTAGAGGTCAAGAAAATGACCGGAAAATCCTGATCCTGACGCAACCGGCGCAACAGCTCCATACCGTCCATGCGCGGCATTTTGATGTCAAAAACCCCCAAGTCCGCCGGGCTTTTCGACAGAGCCGCCAAGGCGCTGGCACCGTCCGTGTAACGCTCGACCGCGAAGCCTTCCGCTTCGAGCGCCATAGCCACAGACGTCAGAATATTTTGATCGTCGTCTACAAGTGCGATTTTTGGCATGATTTCCGGAGTTCCTTGCAACCTACCCCCCACCATCATGTACTATAGCGCGAGGGGTTCCGTCTGCACAAAGATTTACGCGATTCGAGAAAATCAGCGTAAGATAGTATCCAGGTGTGCTGATACCCGTTGGCTTTCTTCGCATATGCACAACGTAGAACCGTGATTATGAGCCAAATCACGCAATATGGTAACTGATTAACCATAAAACTGCCTTAGGGGCAGAGGGTTAGACGGTTAACCCAAAGATAGTCCCGAAACGGACCTAAGTGCTTGTGCAACATAGTCCAATTAAGACGCCGCTGTGGCACAGAAGTCTGTGGACAAATGGCGACCCAAAATCTAGTGATACCTTGTTCTGGTCAACCAGCGGTCTTGGGAGGCAATGGGCCTTGCCAGGCTTAACGAAGGATCAAACACGTGAACAATATCGGCCCTATTATAAGTAAACATGGCGTTGAGAAGCAGGGGATCCGGAATGCCCGGTCCGTCAGCTGGAACCTCGGCGCGGAAGCACTTTATGAAGAAACTATCCGGCGCGGCGAAGGCGTAATGGCTGACGGCGGCGCCTTGGTTGTCCGCACCGGCCAGCATACCGGTCGCTCGGCCAACGATAAATTCATCGTTCGCGAACCATCGAGCGAAAACACGGTGTCCTGGGGTTCCGTCAACCGCCCCATCAGCGAAAACCATTTCGATGGCTTGCACGGCAAAATCCTCGCCTATTTGCAAGGTAAGGACTTGTTCGTACAAGATTTATGGGCAGGTGCTGAAAAAGCCCATCAGATCCGCATCCGCGTCATCTCAGAAAGCCCGTGGCACAGCCTGTTCATCCGCAACTTGCTGATCCGTCCCGACACCGGCGCATTGCCCGATTTCGATCCGGAATATGTGATTTTGCATGCTCCGAATTTCCTGGCCGACCCAGCCGTCGACGGCACCCGGTCCGAGACCGTGATCACGGCTCATTTCGGTAAGAAAGTCGTGCTTGTCGCCGGAACGTCTTATGCCGGTGAAATCAAGAAATCGGTGTTCTCGATTTTGAACTATATTTTGCCGGAAAAAGACGTGATGCCGATGCATTGCTCGGCCAATATCGGCAAAGACGGCGACACCGCGATCTTCTTCGGTCTGTCCGGCACAGGGAAAACCACCTTGTCCGCCGATCCGAACCGCGTTTTGATCGGTGACGACGAACATGGCTGGTCGGATACCGCGGTATTCAATTTTGAAGGCGGTTGTTATGCGAAAATGATCCGCCTTTCGGCTGATGCTGAGCCCGAGATTTACGCCACATCGAAACGGTTCGGTACCGTACTTGAGAACGTGGTCATTGATCCCGTAAGCCGTCAGCTCGATCTTGATGATAATCGCCATACCGAAAACACGCGCGGCGCTTATCCGATCCATTTCATTCCGAACACTTCGGAAAGCGGCGTCGGTACACCGCCGACCAATATCATCATGTTGACCGCCGATGCCTTTGGCGTTCTGCCGCCCATCGCTAAACTGAGCCCGGCTCAAGCCATGTATCACTTCCTGTCCGGGTATACCGCCAAAGTGGCCGGAACGGAAAAGGGCCTTGGCAACGAGCCGCAAGCCACGTTCTCGACCTGCTTCGGCGCCCCGTTCATGCCCCGTCATCCATCGGTGTACGGCAACCTGTTGCGCGATAAGATCGCCAACACCGGCGTCAATTGCTGGCTTGTGAACACCGGCTGGACCGGTGGCGTACACGGTGTCGGAAAACGCATGCCGATCAAAGCGACACGGGCCTTGCTGAATGCGGCCCTTGACGGTTCCTTGGCCACGGTCGAGATGCGGACGGATCCGAATTTCGGCTTCCAAGTGCCGGTATCCTGCCCCGGCGTCGACAGCAAGATCTTGACGCCGCGGGACACCTGGGCCGATGCCGCCGCTTATGACAAAAAAGCCCAAGAATTGGTCAAGTTATTCACCGAAAACTTTGCCCAATTCACGGACTATGTGGACGATGCCGTCCGCGCTGCAGCCCCCAAAGCTGCCTAAATCCGTCCTACAATTCAAAAACCCCGGGTTCATTGCCCGGGGTTTTTTATTTGCCCATTTTTTGTTTAAGCATTTGTGTTTTGATGCACCGAAGGGGTGGCCGCATCACGCTGTTGTTGGCATAATGGATGATCTATGAGTCTTGAGTGGCTAGTTGAGGACTGAATGACGCGTTCTAAAGCTTGGGGATTTCCGCGCTGGGGCGGATATGGCAGTGAAACACAACCGCAATCGGTGCGGATGTGCGAACACCCCGGCTGTTCGAAGACCGGGGAACACCCAGCGCCCAAAGCCCGCGACAGCCGCGAGAAATATTGGTTCTGCCAAGACCACGCCGCTGAATATAATCGGTCATGGAATTACTTTTCCGGCATGTCTTACGAAGAATTACGCGAGAAAGCCGAAGAACAAGACCGCGAAGCCCGTTATTTCAAACAATCCGCTGTTTGGGAACACGCCGAAAGTGGATCCCAGTGGTCGCCGGAGCAACGCCGTGCTTTGCGCCTG
>JBBCIP010000235.1:0-11843 GCA_037189785.1 Alphaproteobacteria bacterium | reverse complement strand
CATATCGGCCTTACACATATGGTCTTACAGCAAAGACTTTTCAGATTCTGCCGCCTATGGAAAATATGCGCGTGTTCCGTTAAAGCCGTTTTGCGGTACCATTGGTGTTGCCCCTGCAGAAATGGGCGCACACAGTACAATTCCGCCCTATGCCACGGGTGGAAATATGGATATTCGGGATATCACGGTTGGCGTGGATTTATATCTGCCGGTTAAGGTCAAAGGCGCTTTGTTCTCGATTGGCGATCCGCATGCGGCTCAAGGCGATGGTGAAGTTTGTGGAACCGCGCTTGAAACGCCCATGGGCGTAGCGGCCAAAATCGACCTGGTGAAGGGAGCCGATCTGAAGTTCCCACGCTTTAGAACTTATGGCCCTGTCACGCGCCATCATGATGATAAAGGCTATGATGTGACAACGGGCATTGGCCCTGATTTGATGACGGCAGCCAAGAATGCATTACGCGGTATGATTGATCTTTTGTGTGCCGAACATCATATGCCGCCCGAACAAGCTTATATGCTATGCAGTGTCACCGGCGATCTCCGGATCAGTGAAGTTGTCGATATTCCGAATTGGGTCGTTTCGTTTTATATGCCACGGTCAGTTTTTGACTGAATCTAGTCAATTTTTGACTAAATCTATGCGTGTTTGGCTTTTCCAATCGCTTTATGTGACGGCGTAAAGAATATTAATGACGAAATAGGAAATATTTTTGCGTCAAATGGTCTATCCAGCCGGTTCTTGCTTTTATGGCATAACGAACTCTTTCATAATTGTCGGGCTTTCATGCATATGAACGGCCTTTGAGATTTCCAGCCTTTTACTCTTTATTGCAATAAATTGAGGAAGAAATGATGGCGCAATCTTTGCGGGGGATTATTTCAACGGTTGCCATTGTGCTGGCCGCGAGCTTAGCGCAAGCTGCACCGCCAGTCAGTATATTAGAAAAAACTACAGACCAGCGCATGAATGAAATGCTGCCGATGCGTGATGGCGTTCGCTTGTGGACCAGCGTTCATTTGCCGAAAGGCATGCCGGCTAAGGCACCAACTATTTTGATACGAACACCTTACGCTTTTGAAATGGAAAGCAAAGGTGTGCAAGGCATGGTTGCCGATTTTGCCGCCGCCGGATATGTCGTCGTTTTTCAGAATGAACGGGGACGGTTTTGGTCGGAAGGCGATTTTAAAATCATATCCAACAGCGGTAAAGACGGCTATGACACCGTTGATTGGATTTCGAAACAATCATGGTCGAATGGTAAAGTCGGCACATTCGGGTGTTCGTCTTCCGGCGATAGCCAAGTCAAACTTGCAAGTATGGGGCATCCGGCCCATCGGGCGGCGATGACAATGTCGTCGGGATCGGCCGTGGGTGTCTTGGGCGAGTTCCATGAACAAGGCGCATTCTATCGTGGAGGTGTGCCACAAGTGCCATGGTGGACGTGGTATGTATCATTGGGCCAAAGCGATTTTCCCAAATTTCCCGCGGGTATCTCTGACTATAATCGGGATTGGATTGCGGATTCTTTAAGCGGGTGGCTGACAAAAACTGATGGCGATATTGTTGAAAATATTGTCAATTATTTGCCCTCCATGGATGCCGTGCGTGCGGTGAAAGGGCAAGCGACAGTATTTGAAGATTTTATCCGCCGTCAGCCCAATGATCCGGCCTGGAAACAGGAAAGTTTCTTCAATGAAGGCGATCCCTATGCTGTGCCAACATTGTGGGTGTTCCAAGCGTATGACATTGCCCTTACCACCAATGTGGCGGCGTTTGAATATGCGCATAAAACCGCAGATCTGAAGAAAATTCGCGACAATCAATATATGCTCATATCGGCGCTCGGGCACTGTTCCATGCTGACAGAAACGGCCGATACGGTGAATGGAGAGCGTTCTATTGGTGACGCCCGCTATCCCTATCACAAAGCTTTTCTCGAGTGGTTTGATTATTGGCTGAAAGACGGTGCGCCTTCCAAATTGGAAAAACCCCGGGCCGAGATCTATGTGTCTGGCCGCAATGAATGGCGCAAATTTGCAGCTTGGCCACCGCAACAACAAGAAAAAGTTTCTTATTACTTAGCCGGTGATGGTGCCGCCAATACGCGGCAAGGCAATGGACAGCTGGTATTGGCACCGGCATCAGATCCGCAAAAAGACACATTTGTTTATGACCCGCGTTATCCTGTACCGTCGGTTGGTGGTGATGTTTGTTGCGTCGGTCGGGATTACCAACCGGGCAGTTTCGACCAGTCGACGGTGGAACTTCGCCACGATGTCCTTGTCTATACTTCGGAGCCATTGACCGAGGATGTCGAAGTCATTGGATATGTTGATGTCATTCTCCATGTGGGGTCCGATGCGCCGGACACAGACTTTACGGCAAAGCTTGTTGATGTGGATGCCGATGGTCGCGCCTATAATGTCGGAGATAGCATCCAGCGGGCACGCTGGCGCAACGGCTATGAAAAACCACAGATGATGAAAGCGGGTGAAGTTTACGAACTGCGCATTGGCCCATTTTTTGTTACCAATCGGTTCAATGCCGGTCACCGCTTGCGGCTGGATATCACCAGCAGCAATTTTCCCCGTTACGAACGTAATCTCAACACCGGCGGCAACAACTTTGACGAAAGCGTCGGGCAGGCGGCCCGGAACGAGGTGCATCATGGGACACACTATCCGTCCCGCATTATTCTCCCGGTGGTTAAATCTGAAAAACCATAGTTAAGGCGGTCCTGTAAGGCGGTCCTGGATTATGACCGAAAAGGGTCAGGGTGGCGAAACGTCGTTTTCTCAGGGCCAGCAGAATGTCGCCTCAGTTTTATTTAGGGATTGCTCTCTTTCTCAATAAACAGGATAAAATACCCTCAGGTTATTCGAGGGTTTTGAAAAGTGAGCAATCCCGGCACACCGACGTTTGATCAACTTCGTATTTTTCTGGCCATTGTCGATACCGGCAGCTTTGCGGCTGCGGGGCGTAAACTCAATCGCGCGGTATCGGTGATCAGTTATGGCATTGCCAATCTGGAAATGCAGTTAGGTCTTACGTTGTTCGAGCGGGAAGGCACGCGAAAGCCGCAGTTGACGGTGGCTGGTCGAGCGTTGTTGACCGAAGCGCGGGCGATTTCGAGCGGAATGGACAGCCTACGGGCCAAGGTCAAAGGTCTGCTTGATGGCCTCGAAGCGGAGGTCGATCTGGCGATCGATGTTATGTTGCCGACCGAGCGACTTGGTACGGTGCTGCGCGAGTTCGCGGTGAAATTTCCGACGGTCCAACTCCATCTCCATGTGGAAGCTTTGGGTTCGATCACCGCCCTGGTGTTGGACCGTAAAGCGATCGTCGGTGTCTCGGGTCCGCTCGCGGCGGGTGTCGAAGGCATCGAATGTATCGCTGCGGGGTCCATACCGATGGTACCGGTTGCCGCACCTAGTCATCCGCTTGGCCAAATGGGTCGCATTCCACCGGGGGCTGGGCGTAGCTATACGCAGCTCGTTCTCACCGATCGCTCGCGCTTTACCGAAGGGCAAGACTATTCGGTCATGAGTCCGACGACGTGGCGGCTTGCTGATCTCAGTGCGAAATATGCGTTGCTCCGGGAAGGCATCGGTTGGGGCAACATGCCGTTGCAAATGATTGAGCCTGATCTTGTGGCCGGAACACTGGTGCGGCTCGCTATGCCGGATCATCCAGGCGGCATTTATCGCTTCGCTGGTATTTGGCGTCGCGATACGCCCCCAGGGCCCGCGGCATACTGGTTGCTTCAACAGTTTGTAAGCTTGGGCCAACAAGATCTCGACCTGGATGGACTGACCGATATATAGCGCCGCCTATCATCACCGGCGTGTCACATAGTGACGCACGACCGGCGCCGCATCACCGTGATGAAAAGCTTTTAGGGAGTCTTGCTGGACTCGATCGGCATTGGTGACCCGATCATGCTGACGCAGATGTTCTAGCCAACTTTCGACCGTGAATGTTTCAATGACGATACCCGGTTGCGATGTATCCTCATAGACGCCCCAGTGTATGGCCCCGTCGCGTTGACGAATACGCCGCATAGTCTGCATCAAGGCAAAGAACTCCGGAATTTTTTCTGGGTCGATGCGATATTCAATCGTTACCAGCACCGGCCCACTATCATGGTCGGTCGTTTCATCTACAATCGGTGCAGGCCAATGCGATGACGGAGCAAGATCGAGCGACGCCGCACGGTCGAGTGGAAAACGCCACGCTAAAATCATGCTTGTGCCGACCAGAAACACACTGGCCACCAGCATGGTCATCGGCACACCGATGGCGGCGGCGACAGATCCCCACAACGCTGATCCCGCCGCCATCGAGCCTTGGAACACCAGCAAATAGATGGCAAGGGCCCGGGCTTTAACCCAACCGGGCGATGTCGCCTGCGCGCCGCCGTTGAGCGAGGCCATCATGGCGATCCATGCAAGTCCGGCAACGAACAATGCCGCCGCTGCCGCTGCGAAAGTATGGGCAAACGACAATCCCGCCATCGATCCCGCAAGCAGAATGGATGCAGCGAGCGTGATCATATTCGCGCCGATCTTGCCACGCAGTCGCGGCATCAGCATGGCGCCGAGGATGGCGCCAACCCCCATGAAGGTCAGCAAGCCACCGTAGCCTGCCGGGCCAAGGCCAAGATCACGCCGGGCGATGATCGGTAACAGCGCCCAAAGACTACTGGCGAACAAAAAGAAACCGATCGACCGGATCAACACGATCTGCAACTCGGGCGCCCGCATCGCATACCGCAAGCCTGCGCGCATGGCGCCAGCCATATGTTCAGCGGGCAGGTGACGGTCCGGTGTCTGACGTTGCCAGCGATAGAGAACAAAAAGAATGCCGACAACGGATATGGCATTCAGTGCGAACACCGCCGCCGGTCCCGACGCCGCAATGATCAGCCCACCAAGCGCCGGGCCGATGGCACGCGAAATGTTGACGCCGAGCGCATTCAGGGCGACCGCTTGCTGCAACGCCGGTTGCGGCACAAGTTCCGGCACGATGGCTTGAAAAGCCGGTGCGGAAAACGCTGCGCCGATGGCGATGATGGCGGTGAATAACAACAACAGCGGGGCATTGGTAAATCCGGCGATGGTGCTGGCCGCAAGGGCAGCTGCACCCACCAATCCAAAAATTTGGGCCCCGATCAGCAAGCGGCGGCGGTCGACGATATCGGCCAGTGCCCCCGCAGGCAACGCCAAGACAAACATCGGAAACGTCGTTGCCGCTTGGACCAAGGCTACCATCAACGGATTGCTTGATAGCGACGTCATCAACCAACCGGCGCCGACATCGTGCATCCAGGTGCCGACATTCGATACGATGGTTGCGATCCACAGCGCCCGAAACACCGGGCTCGCGAGCGGTCGGTCAGAAGGAGCCGCTGCCATGGTTCACACCGCCCAACAGCCGCAGCCCAACGCGCCCCAGAAACTCTGGACATCGGCTGCGGGAACGGCGGCACCGAGTGCGGCGGCGTGGTCATGACCATGGACCAAACAGCCATGATTGCAACCACAGGCCGCGGCCATTTTCAGGGCGCCCTCCGGTTTGCGGTAGTAGCCGCCAAAGGTTGCGACTGGTGACCAGTCGGGCATGGCCTTGGGGCGGGTTGGTGCGATCGAACTATAATCTTCTTCACCGTATACGACCTTGCCGCCCAGAATGGTCAAGACCGAACGCAAATGCGTGATCTCGCTTTCGGGAACAGTGAAGTAATCGCCCGACAACAGAGCAAGATCGGCAAGCTGGCCCTTTATGACTTGTCCCTTCTTGCCGACTTCGTTCGAGAACCAGGTGTTCTTTTCCGTCCATAATCGCAACGCGGTTTCGCGATCCATGCGATTTTGCATCGGGTATATGGTCAAGCCACCAATGGTTTTGCCGGTCACAAGCCACGATAGCGATACCCACGGATTATAGCTTGCCACCCGCGTCGCATCGGTACCCGCACCGACCGGCAATCCGGCGTCCATCATGCGCTTGATGGGGGGCGTTGTTTCGGCTGCCTTGGCACCATATCGCTCGACAAAATATTCGCCTTGAAACGTCATGCGATGTTGCACGGCGATGCCGCCACCGAGTGCCGCGATACGATCTATATTACGCTCGCTGATGGTCTCGGCATGGTCGAAGAACCAGTTCAGTCTATTAATCGGTATATCGCGATTTACTTTCTCGAACACATCGAGCGCACGGCTGATCGTTTCGTCATAGGTCGCATGAAGCCGCCATGGCCATTTGCGCTCCGCCAGAAGTCGCACGACCGGTTCAAGATCGCTTTCCATGCGCGCCGGCATGTCGGGGCGGGCAACGCGAAAATCCTCGAAGTCGGCGGCTGAATAGACCAGCATTTCACCGGCGCCGTTATGACGATAGGTATCGTCTCCGTCGCCCGGTTTGATTTGGGTCGACCAGGATGTGAAATCTTGCAGTTCTTCTTGCGGCTTCTGCGTGAACAGATTGTAGGCAATGCGCAACGACAATTCGCCGTCGTTGTGCAGCTTTTCGATAATCTCATAGTCGTCGGGATAATTCTGCGATCCGCCACCGGCGTCAATCACACTGGTGACGCCAAGTGAATTGAGCTCCCGCATGAAATGTTTGGTTGAATTCAGTTTATACTCGGGTGGTAGCTTCGGACCTTTGGCCAATGTCGCGTAAAGAATCGTCGCATTGGGTTGCGCCAGCAATAGACCGGTCGGGTTCCCGGCAGCATCGCGGACAATTTCACCACCCACAGGATTAGGCGTGTCTTTGGTGAAACCAACAGCGCGCAACGCTGCGGCGTTTAACAAGGCCCGATCATAAAGATGCAAAATGAAGACCGGAGTTTCGGGGGCAGCCGCATTGATTTCATCCAGTGTCGGCAAACGCTTTTCCGCGAACTGATGCTCGGTAAACCCGCCGACGACACGGACCCATTGTGGTGGCGGTGTGTTTTCTGCTTGCTTCTTCAACATGGCCATTGCATCGGCCAGTGTCGGCACGCCTTCCCAGCGTAATTCCATATTATAATTGAGCCCACCGCGGATGACGTGAATATGGCTATCGATCAAACCAGGGATCAAGCGTCGACCCCGGGCGTCGATAATGGTGGCATCTGGTGCGGCGGCAGCACGGACTTCGGCTTCGTTGCCGACGGCCAGAAATTTTCCGTCGCGGATCGCAACGGCGTCAGCCGTTGGATTGCTGCGATCAAGAGTCGTGACTTTGGCATTGACGATGATCAAATCTTTCTTAGGCATGGCAAAACTCTTTGTTGCAGTGAGCAGGGCTGTGGTGGCTACGCCGGCCAGTGCTTGGCGTCGGGTGATGGCGGTCATGCTTTATCCTCCTTATGGGCTGTTGCGGTATTGCTGGTGGGCAATGAACCAAGGACATGGTTCGCGCAATCTTCACGGACATAGCGGTTCAGTTCTGCGCGATCGGCAAAGCGTTTAACAACAGGGATAATTTGTTCACCGATCAGAATTCCGGCCAGTCCTATGAGCGCAACAACCGGCGGAGCGGGAGAACGGACGCTCAATAAACTATAGATAATCCCGACCAGCAGTCCGGCCCCGAGCGAGATGAGATAAAGTTTCATGGCGTCCGTCTCCGTGTCTTCCTATGCTTTGATAAAAGCGAGTAAGTCGGCGTTGAGGATATCGGCGTTGACCGTCAACATGCCGTGCGAAAACCCTTCATAAATTTTCAACGTGGCATTCGGCAGCAGCTCAGCTTGTATCAACGCGGCGTTTTTATAGGGCACCACTTGATCGTCATCGCCGTGCAACACCAGTGTCGGCACCGTAATTGCCTTGAGATCCTCGGTCTGATCGGTTTCGGAAAAGGCCTTGATGCCTTCGTAATGCGCTTTTGCACTCCCCATCATGCCTTGACGCCACCAGTTATCGATCACGCTTGATAACACAGTGGCGCCTGGGCGGTTGAACCCATAGAACGGCCCGGCCGCAACGTCGTGAAAAAACTGCGCCCGATTTGCCGCAAGGGCTGCACGGAAGCCATCGAAGACTTCGATCGGTAAACCACCGGGATAACGCTCGGTCTTCAGCATGATCGGTGGTACCGCTGACACCAGCACAGCTTTGGCGACCCGGCCTTGGGGTTGGCCATGGCGGGCAACATAGCGCGTGACTTCACCACCGCCGGTTGAATGGCCGATATGGATGGCGTTCTTCAGATCGAGATGTTGAACAACGGCAGCGGCGTCTGCGGCATAGTGGTCCATGTCATGACCATCGCTGACCTGGGCCGAACGACCATGACCGCGACGGTCATGGGCCACGACGCGATAACCGTTGGCTAGGAAGAACAACATTTGTGCGTCCCAATCATCCGCCGATAATGGCCAGCCATGATGAAAGACAATGGGCTGGGCGTCTTTCGGCCCCCAATCTTTGTAAAATATTTCAGTGCCGTCTTTGGTGGTAACGAAGCTCATGACAATTTCCTTTTTGCATTTGAGTGAACAAGAAAAAGGTAAGACACGCAGGATTGATCGGCCGCCTCAATGGCCGCCTTCAGAAGCCCCGAACATCGTTTTGGCATAGGTGATGCCAAGGCCGTATGCGCCGCCCCATTTACGGGCAATGCCGGTGGTCAGATCATAGGTTTCGGCCCGGGCCCAATCACGTTGCAGCTCAAGCAGATATTGAAGCGCTGTGATCGGTTTGGCACCGGCCTGAACCATGCGTGCGACGGCGCGTTCATGGGCTTCTTCCGAAATATCGCCGCAGGCATCGGTGATCACCAATGTATCGAACCCTTGTTCGATCGCAGATAACACAGGCCCAACAATGCAGACAGAAGTCCATAAGCCCGCAAAGACTATGCGATCCTTACCGATACGGTTTACGTCTTCGATCACGGCTATATCTTCCCAGGTATTCATGCTGGTGCGATCAAGCAGCTCTTGCCCCGGGAACGCATCGGTTATTTCGCTAAACATTGGGCCTGAAAAGCCTTTGGCAGCAACAGTCGTCAAAATAGTTGGGACTTTAAACCCGGCAGCGCCGTTCGAAATCAGGGCCGCGTTATTCCGTAATAGTTCTGGGCCGATAGATTTTACGGCAAACGCCATTTGTGATTGAAAATCAATAAGAACCAGGGCGTGGTTGGTCGGTGTCAGAAGCTCTTTGGCAGGGGTGGGGCTCGCTTTTACGGTCATGATTGAAAGTCCTATTTTCAGTTTGCTGCGGATGAACATAGGTTTAGCTTCAGATATTTCTGCGAAACAGTCGTATAAAATTATCGAATATGTTCTATAAATTTGAAAAGTTTGGGTGTATTGCAATTAAGCAAGCTCCTGGCTGGGCTTATGCAGCCAGAGCCGGAGTAATGTAGGCGGGGTATGTTAAACCCATTCGACTCTGATTTGGAATATATCCAAGCGCTTTACGAATGATCGTAAAGACCGCAATAGGTTATCGGCTAAGCCTGACTAGGAATAGGTCTGAAAGACGCCTGCAAGCCATTGCCAGGGTATGATAGCAACGATGGGGATCTGAGGGGGATCGGGAACACAGACCGAAATGGTGGCTACACGCCCCGAGGTGGCAAAGCTGTCCAGCGGCTGTCGTGCCGGGCAGACTCCAAAGCTGTGGCAATGAACCGAATGCCTTCCAAACCATCAAGGACATCGGGGATTATTCCCGGAGCATCATGGCATAATCGCTTGGCGTTATTGTCGCGGATCACGGTTGCCGTGTCTTTATATAGCTGTCCCAAAGCTTCGAAATATCCTTCGGGATGCCCACTGGGTAAGCGGTACAGGCTTTGGATTTCAGACGGCAGGGTCTGATCGCCTTTTTCCATAATGGATGACGCGCCGTCCGGTCCTATAACCGTGAGTTTTTCGGGCGCGGTGTGTGACCACAGGATGCTGCCTTGCTCACCATAAATGCGGATACGGAGGTCGTTTTGGTGACCAAGGGCAACCTGGCTCGACCATAATAGGCCGCGCGCACCGCCTTTGAATCGCAGCATGATATGGGCATTGTCTTCAAGAACACGTCCAGGGCCAAAGCTCTGTAGGTCAGCGCTGAGTTCCGTGACCTCAAGACCCGATATAAATCGCACCAGATGGTAAGCATGGGTGCCGATATCGCCAAGGCATGCCGATGGCCCGGCCTTGCTCGGGTCCAATCGCCAAGCCGCTTGCTTGGATTGGCCGTTTTCGACGCTATGGGCCAACCAGCCTTGGGGATATTCGACCTGAACAAGCCGGATGGTCCCGATCGCACCGGACTGCACCAAATGGCGCGCCGCCCGCACCATGGCATATCCAGCATAGGTGTGGGTCAGGGTAAAACATAATCCGCTTTGTTCGACAAGATGGACCAGGCTTGTGGCGTCATCCTCGGTAGTGGTCATCGGCTTGTCGCAAATGACGTGAATGCCGTGTTCTAAAAATATTTTTGCGGCTTGGTAGTGCAAATAATTTGGGGTTACGATTGAAACGGCGTCAATACCATCTGGGCGTGCCGCTTCAGCGCGTGCCATGGCGGTGAAGTCAGTATAAATGCGATCGCTGGCGAGATAAAGCGCTGTGCCGGTTGCACGATTATTATCCGCGTTTGTGGAAAATCTGCCTGCCACCAAATCGAACTGATCGTCAAGTCGCGCGGCGGTTCGATGCACAGGTCCAAAAAAAGATCCTTGCCCACCACCGACCATACCCAATCGCAACCGCCGTCCTGTCATTGGTTTTACAGTACGATTAGTCATCGCTTAATCCCAGAATTTGACGATTCCGTTCTCCAACTGTTTGCGGTCGGGCAAAATCTTCAAAAGACTGTTCGGTCACAGGAATAATATGATCCTTTATGAAGATGGCTCCTTCGCGCGCTCCATCTTCCGGACTTTTCAAGCAGCATTCCCATTCCAATACAGCCCATCCATCAAAGCCATAGGCAGAGAGTTTGGAGAAAATCGATTTGAAATCGATTTGCCCGTCGCCCAGCGAACGAAAACGTCCAGCCCGATCGAGCCAGTTCTTATAACCGGAATAAACCCCTTGCCGACCAGTCGGATTGAATTCCGCATCTTTGACGTGAAATGCCTTGATGCGATCTTTATAGATATCAATAAAGGCCAGATAATCCATGGCCTGAATAAGAAAATGGCTGGGGTCATAGAGTATATTGCAGCGACTATGATTGTTCACTTGTTCAAGGAACATTTCGAATGTGGCGCCATCAAAAAGATCCTCGCCGGGATGGATTTCATAGCAAACATCAACACCGGCCGCATCGAACGCGTTCAAGATCGGCAACCACCGGCGGGCCAATTCCGAAAAGGCTTCTTCAATCAATCCAGCAGGGCGGGGGGGCCAAGGGTACACAAAAGGCCAGGCCAGTGATCCGGAAAATGTCACATGGGTCGACAAACCAAGATTTTTCGACGCCAGGGCAGCCAGTTGCAATTGATCGATTGCCCACGCCGTTCGTGCCTTTGGATTGCCACGCAAAGCGTCGGGCACAAATCCGTCATATAACACATCATAGGCCGGATGAACGGCCACCATTTGTCCTTGGAGATGAGTCGAAAGTTCAGTGATTTCTAGGCCGTGATCTTTTAGCCGCCCCTTCAACTCGTCGCAATACCCCTGGCTTTCCGCCGCTAACGATAAATCAATCAATGAATTATTTAACGTTGGAATTTGAACGCCTTTGTACCCTAAACCAGCGGCCCATTGCGCCAGCCCATCCAATGAATTATAGGGCGCTTGTTCTTTTATGAATTGCGCCAAAAACAATGCCGGGCCTTTAATCGTTTTCATAATTTTATATCAGTCCTTGTCTCTACCTAG
>JBBCIP010000234.1:0-2819 GCA_037189785.1 Alphaproteobacteria bacterium | reverse complement strand
AATTTTCCGCCATAAACCGATAAAGCTTTGGCGCCGTCGCGGTCATGCAATCGTAACACATAATCGCGCGATATTTCCGACGCTGAGCTTTTCGCGTCATCATAAAGTGGGCGGATTCCAGCAAAACTCCGAATAACATCTTGTGATGTCGGCGCGGTTTTAAAATAACCGGCAACCGTACGACAGAGATACTCGATTTCTTGCGACGTAATGGTCGGCTGCTGCGGCAACTCTGTTAATTCGACATCAGTCGTACCGATCAAACTGAACTCGTCATGAAACGGCAAGACAAACACCACACGATTGTCATCGGCTTGCAACAGAAAAGCATGGCGGCCCTCATAAAGTTTACGGGTGATGATGTGGCTGCCCTTAACCAAACGCAGTCGTCCATCACCGATGATACCAAGGCAATCTTTATCCGTCTTTGCCGCCCATGGGCCCGTTGCATTGACGATGGCGGTGGCGTGAACAGTGTGTTCCGTTCCGTCATGATGACGTAATGTTGCCATCCAGTGCCCATGACTGGGCTGTGCTGCAATGCATTCTGTACGAGTCAAAATGACGGCGCCGCGATCGGCAGCATCGCGTGCGGTCAGGATAACCAGGCGGCTGTCGTCGACCCAGCAATCGGAATAGACAAAGCCTTTGTGCAAATCATCTTTGAGCGGTGCGCCCAGCGGATCGTTCCGCAAATCGACACCATGGGACCCAGGCAGACTGCGGTTGCCGCCGATGTGATCGTACAGAAACAACCCGGCCCGGATCATCCAAGCCGGACGCAACAGTTTGTTATGCGGCAAAACAAACCGCATCGGGCGCACGATATGCGGTGCGATTTTCAACATAACCTCGCGTTCCCGCAAGGATTCACGCACCAGGCGGAAGTCGTATTGTTCTAAATAACGCAACCCGCCATGGATCAGCTTGCTGGACGCCGAGGACGTGGCCGAAGCCAGGTCATGCGCTTCGGCCAGGATCACGCGGAGGCCACGCCCAGCGGCATCGCGTGCGATCCCTGCACCGTTGATACCGCCGCCGATCACTAATAAATCATAGCTATCCATGATATCCTTATTTTAAGCCTTAATTTTAAGCCTTGGGGTTTTTTAAGCTTTAGGACTTTTCACGACCACAGGAACTTTTCAGGACCAGAGGGACTTTTCAGGACCACGGGCCTGGCGCAGTATAGGCACAACAAACAATAAGATAACGACATTTACCGAACATTGTGAAGGGGAACTATCGGGATGACGGCTTTGTTGCTTAGTATTGACCAAGGTACGACCAGCAGCCGCGCCATTATTGTCGACCAGGCCGGCCGCCCGCACGCCCGTGCGCAGCAGGAACATAAGCAATATTATCCGGCCCCCGGCTGGGTCGAACATGATGCCGAAGAAATTTGGCGCGCCACCTTATCCGTTTGTCGCGCGGCCTTGAAACAATGTGGCGAACCGATCGCGGCGATCGGGCTGACCAATCAACGCGAAACCACCGTGCTATGGAATGCGGCAACCGGAAAGCCGATCGGCCCGGCCATTGTTTGGCAAGATCGTCGCACCGCAGATGTTTGTAAATCTTTAAAAGACGATGGTCACGAGGCGGAGATCACCCGCCGCACCGGTCTGTTGCTGGACCCCTATTTCTCCGCGAGTAAAATTGCCTGGATGTTGGATCATTATCCTGATGCGCGCACAGGTGCTGAACAAGGGAACGTGCGCATCGGCACCATCGACAGTTATTTGTTGTGGCGGTTGACCGGCGGCAAGGTTCACGCGACCGATGCCACCAATGCGTCCCGCACCATGCTTTATAATATTCACACAAACCTGTGGGATCCGTGGTTGTTGGATCTGTTCGGTATTCCGGCGGCGGCCCTGCCGGAGGTCAAAAATTCCGCCGATGATTTCGGTGTCACCGACCCCGCCTTATTCGGCGCAGCCATTCCGATCGCAGGCGTTGCTGGGGATCAACAAGCGGCGACCGTCGGACAAACGTGTTTCGCGCCGGGGATGACGAAGGTTACTTTCGGCACCGGGGCGTTTATTTTGCTCAACACCGGCCCGACAGCGGTGATGTCGAACCATCGTTTGTTGACCACCGTTGCCTATCGTTTGAAGGGGCAGACGACTTATGCGCTGGAAGGTAGCGTCTTCAATGCCGGGTCGACCGTTCAGTGGCTGCGCGATGGTTTGAAAATTATTGCGGCGGCATCGGATACCGAAGCGCTGGCTGCAAGTTTGCCCGATAATCGCGGGGTTTATTTGGTACCGGCGTTCACCGGGCTTGGCGCGCCGCATTGGCAGCCCGACGCACGCGGCGTATTGTCGGGGTTGACCCGTGATAGCGGTGCGGCTGAATTGGCGCGGGCGGCCTTGGAAGCCGTGGCCTATCAGACCCATGATCTGCTGGCGGCGATGGCCGAAGATTTTCCTGGCAGCGATCAGGTGCTGCGGGCCGATGGCGGGATGATTGAAAATAAATGGCTGATGCAGTTCCTGGCCGATATCCTGAACGCCCCCGTCGATACACCGAACGTTGCCGAAACCACAGCGCTTGGCGCGGCCTATCTTGCTGGATTGCAAATCGGGCTATACGACGATTTGGATCACATCGCCGATCATTGGCAACTTGCCGATCTTTATAAACCGCAGATGACCGCACATCAGCGACAAGATTTGTTGAACGGTTGGACAGCGGCATTGCGACGGACGATTTAGCCCCACATAGATATTAAGCCGACGATATTAGGCCGGTGGGCGCGCCCGGTGGTGACGATTTATAAAAACAAACAATGACTTTACCGGCGTCATTGCCGG
>JBBCIP010000233.1:0-9360 GCA_037189785.1 Alphaproteobacteria bacterium | reverse complement strand
CTGGAACCGTGGTAATTTCATGGCCGGTCGCAGGATCATAGACCGTTAAAACACGACCAGAGATTGAATCAAGCCATTGCCCATCGATCAGCATCTTACCCGGGGTGGTTACAAAACGCCGAGCCTCGATACCCAATAGCGTTCGTTGGTCTATGGCGGCAGACATACGCACAATCCTTCAACAACTTATAGAGAAATCATGCTGTTAGTCTGGCGCAGCCATAATATGCTCACTATCCAATATGCGAAAAATTTATGCCTATCCGGCACAAAGCCGTAAGCCCTTGCGACCGCACAGGGGGAATTGGATCCAGACAAAATACTTGACATTCAGATTACATGGCGCAGTCTATTAAGACATAGTACCATAAGAAAACGCTTTCCAGACCATGGGCCGCCACATGTGCTCATGAGGGTGGAGGAAAACAATATGCTGGCATCGCCGCAGAGCGAGCATCACTCACAGGCCATTCGCGTCTTTCAATCCAAAGACGCCGATGAAATCATTCAATTTGTTGGCAAAAGACTAGCCCCGCACCGTATGGATATATCAACCGATAATAGTATTACGGCTGATTTGCGGTATATGAGCTTGGCATCCGCCCAAATTGTCGATATCCAGTATGGATCAGATGTCAAAATTGCTCCCGATGAACCAGATGACTATCATCTTGTCCACGCAGCGCTGACCGGCTGCAGCACGGCCCATACCAATCACAGCGTTTATGAAATGCGGCCGAATAATTTACATGTCACGTCGGTCGGTCGCCCGACCCGTATTCATATGACCGCTAACTGTCGCCATTTAACCGTGCGGTTATCGCGTGCTTTGGTTGACAGCGTTTTGCAGGATACCCTGAACATCACCGCCAGCCGACCGGTCAGCTTTGCACCTGAAGTCAGCGCCGATAGTGAACTGCCAATGATGTGGCGCGATCTGTTGATGCATATCCTGCGCCAGGCCACGCTTGCCCCGCGGACGATGAACACAGCCAGCACCCAAAAGCAATATGCCACCATGATGGCTGAATTGTTGTTGGTGCATCACAATCATAATTATAGCGATGCCATCCAACGTTATAGCAATGATGTGTCGCCATGGCACGTGCGTCGGGCGCGCGATATTATCCACAATTCACTTGATGACGGCCTGAGTGTCGTAACGCTGGCCCAAGAAGTCGGCGTCAGCGTTCGCAGCCTACAAAACGGCTTCCGCGATTTTCTGGGTATGACTCCGGTCGAATATATCCGCAGCCATCGTCTTGAACAATTGCACAAAGCTTTGCGCACGGCGCCATCCGAATCCAGTGTGACTGACTTAATGTTGAGCTGCGGTATCAGCAGCTTTGGCCGCTATGCCCAATATTACAAACAACATTATGGCTGCTCCCCATCCGACACCTTGCGCCAAAGAAGATTACTGTGACGGCTCGGAATCTGGTCGTTTCGGCATCAAATTTCTATGCTGCAATAACGCCACAAAGCTCGCGAGCCGTTGATCGCGATAAGCGTCGGTATCCATAGCGCCGTAATCATAAAAACCAACACCATCCCGCAATCCGCGCCGTTGGTCTTTCATATTGTTTTGGACGATATCTGGTGCAACAAAGCGTTGTGGGTCGAGCCGATCCGAAAGGAATGCGCTGGCATGATGCAAAATATCACCGCCGCCCCAATCAATAAATTCGAGCAGGCCCAGAACCGCAAACCGTAAGCCGAAACCGACCCGTACCGCCGTATCGATATCTTCGGCGGTGGCCACCCCTTCTTCCACCAAACGGGCCGCTTCGTTCATCGCCAACGCTTGGATACGCGGCACGATATAGCCTGGCGACGACTTACACACGATCGGAACTTTACCAATTTTCGTCAACAGACCTCGCAGCTTTTGCGTAACATCGGGATCGGTCACTTGTGATGGGCTTAATTCGACGAGCGGCATCAGATGGGCCGGGTTTAACCAATGCGCATTCAGAAATCGTTCGGGATGAACGACCAAAGGCGCCAAAGTCTCCGCATCAATCGTTGATGTGGTGGAGGCCACCATACAATCGGGTCGAACATGCTGACTGACAATCGCAAAACACTCTGTTTTTGCCGCAACGGTTTCGGGAACACCTTCAAAAACAACATCGCATTTCGAAAGCGTCGCCGCTGCATCTTGATGACCAACGAAACTGATACACCCCAACACCGCATCAATATCATCCGCCTGTAATGCGCCGACACGGGTCAGGAATTGCAAATCACGGGTGATTTCCACCCGTGCCGATGCCATCAGCGCATCAAACGCAGCATGATCCCGCGGTTTCAAATCTATCAAAGCAACAGGATAACCGGCATAAGCAAAAGCCAATGCAATTCCCCGCCCCATGCGGCCTGCACCGACAGCACCGATTTGTTTTGTTACAGGGATATCAGCCATTGTAACCGTCATGCAAAAACGTCTTCATTTCATCGCGGCTCAAGCCCGCTAGCCCAAGACTTTCGAGGGTTCGCCCAGCCGCATAAGCGTCTTCATTTAAAATAGCTGCGGCCATGGCCAACAAACCGCTGGCCAAGGGAGTCGAATGCCCGGCCCAGCGCCCGATCGACACAATCATGCTCAATCCCAGAACAGTATCTTCCCGCATGTAACGGTGGGTTTTAAGGTCGATCTTTTCGCGCCAGTCACCGCTATCAACCAGTTTGTCATGGGCAGCGCGCCCATACATCCATTCATCCCCATCTTTGGCATAATGATCCGCCAACGGAAAATGAGGAGCACCATAACCCAACGCTTCCCGCAGTTTTATACGTTCAAAATCGAGCTCCGTGGTGACAGCCCGCACAGACGGCTGGGTCCCTTCATTGTGTATGTCCCACGCCGGGAAGTATTCAAGCGGGCCGGCATTCATCAAAATCAATGGCGGATGGATGATCGGCCCGGCATTCATCAAGCCACCGGACAACGCATCTTCGATCGGCTCAATCGCCGGATAGACTTGGCGCAATTTTTCTGCCGCTTTCGCTTTATTTTTTGCCGGGAAAAATCCGGTCGGCAAGCGCGTGGCGTAAACGCTGATCACGATCGCTGCAGGCGCGTGCTTCCGCACCAGATAAGGCAACGTGCCGGTTTCGGCAAAGGTGACATCTGCCATATTCCCAGCGTCTTTCGCCGCCTGAGCAAACACAATGGATCCAAGAGTGCCCGGTGATAAATAAACAACTTGCCCATCGCGCCAATATTTGGCGCAGGCTGCAGCAAGATCTATATGAGTTGTTGCCGGTAAGGGAATTAAAACCACCTCGGCTTGAGTAATCGCTTCCTCCAACGACAACGTCGGATGGGCGATTTTAACGGATCGTTCTCCACGATAATCTTTAACGGTGATTTGGCCGGATTCCCGCACTGGCTTGAAATCTGCTTCCCCACGGCGCCAGAACCATACCTCGTGGCCTTTTTCGCTCATTTCCACGGCTGCTGCATAGCACCCATGGCCACCGCCCAACACTGCAACACGCATTATTATCCTCACTATCTGTCGTAGGATCCAAACTTGCGTCTAGGAAAGCCCAACTAAGGCCTCGACCGCTATACAATATGCGCAAGTCGGGTACAAAAAGTGAAGAAAAAGGCGGTTCTGGTACAATGCCGCCTTTAATGGCCGTTGTAAGCCTGCCGGAGCTTAGCCGCATCCAATTTTATCATCTGCATCATCGCAGTCATAATCCGTTGCCGTTGATCCGGATCGGCCGTGGCCATCATGTCCCCGAGTTCCGTCGGGACAATCTGCCAAGAAAGTCCGAACCGATCGGTCAACCATCCACATTGTTGGGCTTGGCCACCTTCCAATAAGGTATCCCACAGGCGATCGACATCGGCCTGGTCATCACATTTCACGAAAATCGACACCGCAGCGCTTAGCTGGTAATGTGGACCACCATTCAGGGCGATATACTCTTGTCCATCCAATGTGAAGGTCAGATATAATGCATTTTCAAGATGCACCGTTTGCGAGAGTTCCGCTGTGCGACCACAAGATCGAAACGTTGAGACATAAAAATTTGCGGCCTCCTCGGCCTGGGTATCAAACCATAAACATGTTGCAACTTTCGACATCATAGAACCCTTCAAGAATTAGAAAGAATGGTCACGCGGTTTTCGCTTCCGCTTCCGCAAGTGCGGCCAATTGTGTTGCCACTTGCCCCCAGCCGTCATAAAATCCCATGGCCTCATGTTGCTTCATATGGTCTTCAGACCAATGGCGAACGATGGCCGTGTATCTCGTACCCGCCCCTTCCGGTTCAAATGTAACAATTGCCACCATGAAAGCTGATTGTGGCTGCCAATCAGTCCTAAATGCATCGGTCGTCACAATCTTACGATTGGGTATAACTTCCAAGAACACACCCTCATTCGGTAAATCCGTGCCATCCGGCGCTTTCATGATTGTGCGGCTACGCCCACCAGGTCGAAGATCGAAGTCAACGACTGGTGTGGTGTAAGGCTTTGGCGCCCACCATTCCCCTGTCCGTGTCGTCCATACTTTGTAGACGACATCTGGTGGTGCATCGATAAAACGGTTTAGCGACAATTCGTATTCAGCCGGTCCGGTCATCTTTCAGCTCCTATGAGCGATGTGGTTTGTTATGGGTTAACAATTCGCGAGACCTATTATTGTTGCGTCATTGCAGATTGCGCAGCTTCCAGATCCATCCAAAACACTTCCCAAATATGCCCGTCTAAATCTTCAAAGCTGCGGCTGTACATAAAGCCATGATCCTGCGGCGCTGCGGGATCGGCCACGCCACCAGCTTTCGCTGCCCGCGCAACCAAATCATCGACAGCTTCACGGCTGTTTTCGGATGTGGCCAACAAGACTTCGCTGGTGCTTTTCGCGTCGGCAATAGCCTTCGGTGTAAACTGTCGGAATTTATCGTGAGTCAGCAGCATCACGTAAATCGTGTCCGAAAACACCATGCCCGATGCCGTATCATCAGAAAATTGATGGTTCTGCGTTGCCCCGATTGCTGTGTAAAAAGCTGTGGCCTTCGGCAAATCGGCAACAGGCAAGTTAACGAAAATCTTTTTCGTCATGGCCGTTCCTTTGACTGTGTGTCTTTGATTTTAGGTCTTTCGATTCGATGTTTGACAATGCTGCACCCTATAGTTATAAAAAACAACTATGAAGTTAGAAAAAGTAACTAAAAAATTCAAACCTACTCCCAAACGTCAATATGAAGACGCCTGTGCGACAGCCCATGCGCTTGATCTTATTGGGGAAAGATGGGCGCTTTTGGTGATGCGGGAATTGCTGTTGGGGCCAAAGCGGTTCCGTGACTTGCGGGAAAATTTGCCAGGCATAAGTGCGAATGTTTTGACTCAACGGTTAGAGGGGCTCGAATCCGTCGGTATCGTGATACGTCGCCTGCTACCGCCCCCGACATCAGCTCAGGTTTATGGCCTCACGCCCTGGGGCTATGAAAGCGAGCCGATTTTTCAAGCGATGGGGCGCTGGGCCGCACGGTCCCCAAGCCATGACCCGACCCTGCCGTTCAGTGCCGCGTCTTTGGTTCTATCGATGAGAACCATGTTCGCCCCAGAACAAACCAAAGGCCTCAGCGCCAAAATCGGTTTCCAAGTGGGTAGGGAACCATTTTTAGCCCAGTTGACAGGCCAAAAGTTAACCATTGACCGCAGCAACGACCTTCATACAGCGGACGTAATTTTTACAGGGGCGGCAGCGACCCTTGCCGCGGTGATATATGGCGGCCAACCTATGGCGGTTCTGGAGCAAGACGGGTCCCTGACAGTGGAGGGCGACCGTGGTTTGGCCGAGCATTATATAACGCTGTTTCCCCTGCCCCCAAAAATCAAGATATAATCCGGAGCTTAAAGGGAATGGTGACCCCTGCAGGATTCGAACCTGCGACATTCTGCTTAGAAGGCAGATGCTCTATCCAGCTGAGCTAAGGGGCCATAGAGTAAGATTATGATCTAGCGGAAGTTTTCCGCATATGCACGAATTTTAAGGCTGCGATCCTGCGGTTTCGCCAGATCGTAGGCCAAATTGTTCTCCCGAGCATAGGCAATCGCGGCTTCCGCCGTCGGGAACGTCAAACGCAGCTGTGTTTGCGTGTCCGCCGAGCTGGTCCAGCCCATTAACGGATCCAGTGATTTGGCTGTTTTTGGATCAAATTCTAAAATCCACTGCCTGCTGTTGCCTTTGCCAGACTGCATTGCATTCTTTGTGGGTTTATAAATCCGGACCGTCATCGCGTTCTCTTCGCTTTGCTCGTAACCATGGGGTCGCCCCCTTTATGCAGCAGTATTTACCCTAAAGCACCGGAAGCAACAAGCTTTCTTGGGACAAAGCCATCAATTCCGCTAGCCCTTATGGTTCACTCCATGGGAATGTCCGCACGGCCAATTGCTCTTTATACGCCGCCACGCGGGCCATAAGTGTGTCTTGGGCCAATAACCCAGTCTGAGTATCAATAAATGATACGACAGATGCGGCATTGATGGCCGCCGCCGGTAATGCAATATCCACCGCTTTTCCAAGTGCCGTCAAAGCCACAAAAGTCGATGTGAACGCATCCCCGGCCCCGGCACTGCCCGCCATCTGAACTTTCAAGATCGGACAAAAATGGATCCCGGCATCATCGGCCAAATAGGCCCCACCGCCGCCATCCGTAATCAGCACCCGATCGACACCCAAATTCCGCAAGCAAGACATAGCAGCAGGGAGTGACATGGTGTAACCGCCGAAACTCAGCCCACGCCGTAACAACTGCGGCGCATTATCTGGAACCACCATGGCCCTTGTCGTCTTGGATGCATCAGTCGCGGCGAGCGTCGGCGCCAACGCTGAAGCCTCTACCGTGTTGATCGCCAAGACATCTAAATTTGACAGACAATCCAGGAAAACCGAGGTGCGTGAGGTGAGCTGGCGAATACCCGGGTTCGCCGACACAAACGCCCCTTGCGCCTTGGCTGTCTGCAAGATCAATGGAAAACAATCAGCCGAATGATCCGATAAGGCCGTGACATAAACCAAATCCGCACCAACAAATACATCCGGCTGCAAATCACGGCTTTGCAACAATGTGTTTGCCCCCCGCAGCGTAAAGATCGCAGCGTTACGATCATGGGACGACAACATCACCGCCGTACCAGTACCGGCCTTATCGGTTTCTATCACTTTATCGGTACCGACTTTTTCAGCGCTAAGCCGTTCGCGTACCTTGGCACCGTTCAGATCATGTCCGATCTTAACCAATGCCGAAACATCGAGCCCTAAGCGCCGCATCGATACCGCTGCATTCACCGCCCCACCGCCGACATGATCCGTGATACTGGCGGCCTCGATCTTCTTACCTTGTTCCAGCAGCAGAAAAGATGTGGTCGCATTGGTCATACTGACACGTTCGATATCCTCACTCCGTACCAGAGTAATAATATCGATCATCGCCGAGCCAACTGTTATCGCCTTCATATCACTCTCTAATTTTCCACAAAAGACCACTTTAACGTGTCTTGAATGGCACAAAAGCACGCAAAAAGACATAGTTCTTAATGGTTAATTTTTAATTCACAAAATTAACCATTTAACAGCAATTTTACAATAAATTTTAAGTAGAACATAATGGAGCGACCTATGTTTGAACGTGTGTACTCGTGTCTTACGCAAGATCACGATTTTGGTTTAGTATTGTTGGCAGCGTTTATTTGCACGCTGGCATCTCTGACCACAATCAACCTATTACAACGGGCCCTTAAGTCCTTCGACAAACAGCGTGGTCTGTGGACGATTGCTGCCGCCCTCGCCAGTGGGATCGGTATATGGTCTACCCATTTCATAGCCATGCTAGCCTATGATATTGGTATGCCGATAGCATTCGATATGACGTTGACAGCCGTCTCGATCGCCGCTGCCGTCGTGGTCACAGGTGTCGGTTTTGCGGTGATGGTGTTTACCACCTTCAAATCCCGCTACTTATTAAGCGGCATGATTGTAGGGCTTGGCATCAGCAGCATGCATTTTCTCGGCATGAAGGGATTGGAAGTGCAAGGCTATATTGCATTTTCACCAGACCTTGTGGCCGTATCCCTGATCAGCGGTTTGATTTTGGCGGCCTTAGCATTGGATCGGCTAAGACACGGATTAACAATCAAGCATATCCTGTCGGCAAGCCTGATGCTGACTTTGGCCATATGCGCGTTGCACTTTATTGCTATGGGAGCCGTCAACGTTGTTGTCGACCCACGCATCGCGATCCCTGAAGCGAGTGTGTCACATGCCATCTTGGCGATCGCCATCAGTGGCGGTGCGCTGGCTCTATTAGTTCTTAGCCTTGTTGGCGCTTTTGTCGATCAACACCTTGCCCGTCGGTCGCTGGATGAAGCGTCTAGATTACGGGACTATGCCAATGCATCGTCAGAAGGCATTGTACGCTTAAATCCAGACAACTCCATTGCCGACAGCAACGAAACGTTTTGCAATCTTATCGGTCTAGAACAGAACAAGCTGAAGGGAAGTAGTTTTTTTGATCTGTTCCAAGACAATACCGCAGTATCAGCCCTGATCAATGCCCAGAATGACACACCACAAGCACCGCTAGAGATTACGCTTAATGTTCCAAATGGCGAAGGCATTCCCGTCGAAATGCGGCGCAAGACCATTGCCCATGGACGTCATAATGTCAATGTCGTGCTGATTAATGATTTGAGGGAAAGACACAAAGCAGAGGCGCGGATTCGTTATTTGGCCCATCACGATGGCCTTACAGAGCTTCCAAACCGTTTGGTCTTCAATGACCGTTTGGAACATGCAATTGCTATTGGTGATCGAAACAAAGAACGGCGCTTCTCTGTCCTGTTGTTGGACATTGACCGCTTCAAAGATATCAATGATGTCTTAGGTCATAAATGTGGGGATGAGCTTCTGTGCGAAATTTCCCGCCGGCTCAAGCTGGCAACTCGGACCAGCGACACAGTCTCTCGCCTATCCGGTGATGAATTTGCAATTCTGCAAGAAAACCTCGAACAACCGGAAGGCGCCGAGAAAGTCGCCCAACGTATCTTAAAGCAAATATCTGAGCCATTCTTCCTCAATGGCCAAGAAAACCTCATTTCCGTCAGCATAGGAATTGCCTTCTTCCCCGAAGACGGCACGACAGCTTCGGCCTTAATCGGTAATGCGGACACGGCGCTTTATCGTGCCAAAAACGAAGGCCGCGCTACCTATCGCTTCTTTGAAGCAGAAATGGATACCCAATTACGCGAACGGCGCACGCTGGACTATGACATGCGTCAAGCCATCGCCAATGGTGACATGTATCTTTATTATCAGCCGCAAATAGAAACTGAAACCG